>NZ_BDLR01000023.1:114561-167673 GCF_002049395.1 Carboxydocella sp. JDF658
TGCCGGAGCTGCTGGAATTTGCCCGGGAACATGGTTTGAAAATAATCACCATCGCTGACCTGATTCAGTATCGTCGTAAAACGGAAAAACTGATTCAGCGAGTGGAGACCATCAGATTGCCCAACCGCTTTGGGGAATTCCAGGCCACTGCCTATGAAAGTTTGATTGATGGCCAGACCCATCTGGCTATTCATAAAGGAGACCTGACCGCACCTGGCCCGGTGCTGGTAAGGGTTCATTCCGAATGCCTGACAGGAGATGTATTTGGCTCTGCCCGTTGCGATTGCGGCGACCAGCTGGCAGCAGCTATGCGCATGATTGAGCGGGAAGGCCGCGGCGTGCTGCTCTATATGCGCCAGGAAGGGCGGGGCATTGGCTTGAAAAACAAAATCCTGGCCTATAAATTACAGGAACAGGGGGCAGATACCGTTGAGGCCAATGAGGCCCTGGGTTTTCCGGCTGATTTGCGGGATTATGGTATAGGGGCTCAGATTCTGGCTGATCTGGGTTTAAAGCAAATCCGCCTGATGACCAATAACCCCCGGAAAATCAAAGGCCTGGAGGGTTATGGTCTGGAGATTGTAGAAAGGGTGCCCATTGAGATCGAGCCCTGTGACTATAATGAGCGCTACCTTAGCACTAAAAAGTCCAAATTAGGGCACATGTTGTCCTTCTAAATAATTTTTGAAAGGAGCAAGAACATGGCATATCAGTTATTGGAAGGTAAATTGCTGGCCCAGGACCTTAAATTTGCCATTGTAGTAGGCCGCTTTAATGAGTTCATCACCAACAAACTGCTGGGCGGGGCTTTAGATGCCATTAAACGCCATGGCGGTAAAGAAGAAGAAGTAACAGTAGCCTGGGTGCCGGGAGCATTTGAGATTCCCCTGGTAGCCCAAAAACTGGCGGCCTGTGGCCAATATGATGCAGTCATCTGTCTGGGGGCGGTTATTCGCGGTTCTACTCCCCATTTTGATTATGTAGCGGCTGAAGTGGCCAAAGGGGTGGCCAAAGTGGGACTGGATACCGGCAAACCTGTGATTTTCGGTGTCCTGACCACTGATACCATTGAACAGGCCATTGAACGGGCAGGCACCAAAGCTGGAAACAAGGGGTATGAGGCTGCGGTTACTGCTATTGAAATGGCCAATTTGTTGAAGCAAATGCAGGAATGAACCAGGCCGGTTTTACCGGTCTGTTTTTTTTTTTTAAGCAGGAATTGTGAAAAAAATGTCGTATAAAGTAAATTAGAGGAGGTGAAGTAAAGAGGTGTAATTTTGTCGAAAGGTTGACAAAAATTCAAAACAGTAGAGGAGGGAGCGAAATGTTCAAAAACAGAAAGGCAGGCATAATGGGATTTGCTCTGTTAGTTGCGTTTGCAGTAGGCAGCGGTACAGGTTGGGCCAGTACTGCCTATCTGAGCAAAGTACCCAGCAGTTTGCCAAAAAGCTGTACTACCTGTCATACAACAAATATACCACAATTGAACGAGACAGGTAAGAAATTCCTGAGCGCTGGAAGAAGTTTCTCTTTCTTGCAAAGTACAAAGACTACAACAACCAGGACAACAGTAACTAAAACAACCTCTACAACTAAAAAATCAACCAAAAAATCAAGCAAAAAACAGCCGGTAAAACAAACTGCAGCTAAACCACAACCAGCTAAACCGCAACCAATCAAACCGACACCGCCGCCCAAACCAGCTTTTGATCCGGTAGCTTTCAACTATCAGGCCTGGGCAAGCAGCAAGCACAGCCAGCTGGTAGAGGAAGGGCCCGATAAATCAATTTGGCCCAATAACCGGGGTGGGACTTATAACTGTGCCAAGTGCCACACTACTGAAGGATTTAAAGCCTATATTACTGATGTAAAAAGCAATCCAGCTACTTTTGAAGCGGTATATGGTAATGCCAGCATCACCTTGAAACCTTATGGTCCTTATCCCAATGCCAAAGCGGTAGCAGCTTGTGATGCCTGCCATGACAACAAGGGGCTGCGGATTACTGGTATGGTGGGATTGCAAACTGTGGCAGCTCCAGGACAACCCGGTGCTGATAAACCATTTATGATGGTTAATGCCGGTAAAGCGGCCGCCTGTTTTGTCTGCCATGATTATCGCAAGGCTCCATCTTTCCCCAGGGACTTGAATGCACCTGGGGTAGCCATCCGTGGACCTCACGCCGCTGCCCAGAGTGAATTGCTGCTAGGTTTTGGTGGAGCAGAAGTAACAGGTGAAAAATATCAATCTTCCCCGCATGCTGCTATACCTAATGCCTGTGTCACCTGCCATATGGCAAAAAGCAATGTACCTGGTCTGGGTGGTCACACATTTAAGGTTGCAGCCAGAGATGCCAGCGGTAAATTGATTAAATCAAATCTTAATGCCTGTACTGCCTGTCATCCGGGCCTGAATACTATTAACCGTCAGGCTCTGGGCGATTATGACGGGGACAGGAAAATCGAAGGGATTCAGGATGAAATCAAAGGTTTGATCGCTGTGCTGGAAGAAGCTATTAATGAGAAACTGGGTTATCCTGAAGCCCATGCTGTCAGTACCGGTGGTCAAATCATTATCTACACTGATATGAAGCATACTGACTCTTTAACACATAAGTTTGAAAATAACAAATGGGTAGTGGATACAACCAAACCTTACTGGACTAACCCTGCAGCAAAAGAAATCTATAATGCTCTTTTCAATATCTTCTTTATTGAGGATGAAGGATCTTATGGGATTCACAACCCTGTTTATGCAGTACAGCTTCTGCAAAAATCCTATAAAGAACTAACTGGTCATGATGTACCTAATGCCAGAATTCGTTAAAATCTAAGGTATATTTCCCCCTTTCTGCCACATAATAATGTTGTACAAGCATGTGGCAAAGGGGGTTCTTTTTATGTGGAAGAAAATGATTATCTGGATAACAGCATTTACACTGCTTTTTCCGGCTGCAGCCGGTGCTGCAAAGATAAAAACTGGTCAGCAGCCTGCACAGCCGGTGGTTCAACTGGAGACTACAGCACAATCAGCCGTTTTGATGGAAGCTAATAGTGGACAGATTCTCTATGAAAAAAATATGCATCAGGCCTTGCCGCCGGCCAGTGTAACTAAAATCATGACTTTGCTGGTGGCTGTAGAGGCTGTGGAACAGGGCAAAGTAAAACTGGAAGACCGGATTAAGGCAAGCGAAAATGCTGCCGGCATGGGTGGATCCCAGATCTATCTTGAACCCGGGGAAGAAATGACACTAAAAGACCTGCTGATTTCGATAGCTGTTGGTTCTGCCAATGATGCCTGTGTAGCAGTGGCGGAGCATGTTGCCGGTTCCCATGAGGCTTTTGTGGAAATGATGAACCAGAAGCTTAAGGATCTGGGTCTGAAGGACAGTAAGTTTGTCAATGCTTATGGTTTGCCTGCTGAAGGTCATGTCGCTTCTGCTTATGACCTGGCTATGATCCTCCGGGAAGGGATGAAACATCCCCTCTTCCGGGAATTGACCTCTATTAAGGAATATGACCTCCGGGGTGGTGAATTTAAGTTATATAATACCAATAAGCTGCTCTGGTGGTATAATGGTGCTGATACAGGCAAAACGGGCTGGACCACTGAAGCCAAATACTGCCTGGCTTCTTCGGCCCAGCGGGATGGCTTGCGCCTGATTGCAGTGGTGATGGCAACCCCCGAGCCTCGCAGCCATTTCCGGGAATCTATCAAGCTGTATAATTATGGGTTTGCCCGATATAAGGCCGTTAATATCAGTCAGGCTGGGCAGGTTCAGGGTGTTATCCCGGTAAGTAAAGGCCAGGTCAAACAGGTAAAAGCTGTAAGCCAGGAACCGGTAGTAATGGTGGTGGAAAAAGGCCAGGAGAAAAAAGTAACCTATAAGGTAGAAATTCCTGCTCGAGTTCAGGCTCCGATTAAGAAGGGGCAGAAAATTGGTAAACTAATCATAATGTTTGAAGGTCAACCAGTAAAAATTGTGGATTTGGTGGCTGCGAGGGAAGTAGAGGCAGCTACCTTAAATCAGCATTTTGGTGCCATCTGGCAAAAAGCCACAGGAATTAAATAAGATAAATACTGGGTTTAAAAGGGTTTTGTTGTGGTCAATCAGCAAAACCCTTATAATATTTTTAAGAGTAAAAAGGAAAAGGTGTGGAGTATGAAACGCCAGGAATTAATCTTGAATTACCTGAAAGAGATGATTGGCCAATTTCCTCAGGGCCTAAGTGCAGGTGAAATTGCTGGAGCACTGGGTTTAGAGCGGGCCAATGTCAGCCGGGAATTAAATGAGGCGGTAAGAAAAGGCATACTGGGTAAAAGCAGTGGCAGACCAGTCAGGTATTTTTATCTGGCAGCTTCAGAACAGCAAAAGAATAGGATGGGTGCAACCGATGCTTTCCAGAGATTGATCGGAGCGGAACAAAGCCTGGAACAGGCTGTCTTGCAGGCTAAAGCTGCCATTTTGTATCCCCCGCAGGGGCTACACTGTCTTCTGATTGGGCCTACCGGGGTGGGTAAAACCCAGTTTGCTGAGACAATGTACCGGTTTGCCCTGGAAAAAGGAGTATTACCACCCACCGCGCCTTTTGTTTCCTTTAATTGCGCTGATTATGCCCATAATCCTCAGCTACTGCTGGGGGTACTTTTTGGGGTGAAGAAAGGCGCCTACACCGGGGCGGAGAGGGATCAGGAAGGACTGGTAGCCAAAGCTCACGGCGGGATTCTGTTCCTTGATGAAATCCATCGCTTGCCGGCAGAAGGGCAGGAAATGCTGTTCTATCTGCTGGACAAGGGACGCTATCGGCCGCTGGGGGAAACGGGGGAGTACAGGGAAGCCAGGGTTTTATTATTAGGGGCTACCACTGAAAATCCCCAGTCCCAGCTACTGTCCACTTTTTGCCGCCGGATTCCTATGTTGATTGAGTTGCCACCACTGGGGGAAAGAACCAGGGAAGAAAGATTATCACTGATTCGCAGCTTTCTTGAGGACGAGGCCCGAAGGATGCGACAGACCCTGGAAATTACCGAGGAAGCCGTTATGGCCCTTGCTTTATATGAACCCCGGGGAAATATCGGACAATTAAAAAGCGACATTCAGCTGGCCTGTGCCAAGGCTTTTTTGCATTTCGTCACAGATGGGGAAGAGCGGGTTAAAGTGGAGATTGGTGATTTGCCGGTGACTGTACGACAAAGTTTAGCGGAAAAAAGTGAGCAGGGAAGACAACTGCGCAGTTTGTTACTGGCCCAGCCTGCCTGGATTTTTGAGCCTGAGTCCAGGCAAAAGGGCCGAGTATTGCCGGCTGAACCAATTCAGGAACCGGATTTTTACCAGTTGATCAGTAAAAGGGTAAAAAGCCTGGCTGCCCGTAAACTGTCAGAACAGGAAATTCAACAGATCCTGTATAATGATATCGAAAGATATTTTCAGCGCTTACTGGCCGGTTTGCCGGAAAAGATTGATCAGATTATCCCATCCAAGTATCTTGAAAAAATATCCTTTCTGGTTGCCGAAGCGGAACTGGCTTTAGGACGCACCTTGCCAGCCCGGGTTTATTATGGAATAGCCATGCATTTGACTACAACCATAGAACATATAAAGAATGGCAAATCCATGCCCAGGACACCTATTGGTACCTGGGTGGAAGAGTATCCAGATGAGTTGAAGGCAGCGGAACAGATTATTGCTGCCCTGGAACAGGAAATGGGATTAAAATTTCCAGACGAAGAAGCCGCTCTGGTGGCGCTATTTTTAGCTTCGGAACGTAAACAGGAGGAAAAAAATCAGAGCGGGCAACCTGGAATTGTGGTACTCTGTCATGGCCGGGCTACAGCCAGCAGCATGGCAGAGGTTGCAGCGGAATTGCTGGGATTTCAGGAAATTCTGACCCTGGATATGCCTTTAACCATGAGTCCGGAAGAGGCCCTGGAACAGGCGACAGAACTGGTGCGTAAAGCAGACCAGGGCCTGGGAGTGGTACTCCTGGTAGATATGGGATCCTTTCTGGCTTTTGGAGAGATTATCAGTGAGCGGACCGGTATAGTTACTGAAGTAGTAGAGGGAGTAAATACGATGCTGGTCATGCAGGCTTTGCGTCTGGTACAAAAGGAAAAGCTTACTGCCCGCGCTCTGGCAGCCAGATTGCGCAAAAGAGAACAGCCTGGGAGACAGACAAATAAAATTGTTGTTTCCGGTAGTGGACATAAGAGATTGGAAGGGGTGATTCTGGTAACCTGTTCTACTGGTGAAGGCAGTGCTCTTAAAATCAAGGCTTTACTGGAAGAAAAGTTGCCTGAACTGGCGGAAAGAAATATCAACTTGCTACCGGTAGGACCTCATAACCTGCAGGTTCCTGCGGGTAAACAGATTCTGGCTGTGGTAGGCAGTTTTCCCCTGCCAGAACTGCAGGTGCCCTTTATTTCCATTGATCGCATTCTTACAGCAGCAGGTTTAAGTCAGTTGCGCTGGTTAATCAACGGCGGAGAGCAGTTAAACTGGCTGGAGGCAGACTCTCAGGATCGTCAGCAATTGCTGGCTAAAATGGAAGAGACTCTGGCCAAGCACTTACGCTTTATTAACCCCTTACGGGCCTTACCTCTGGTCATTGACTGCCTGTCTCGCTATGAGCGGGAGATGGGGCGGCAGTTACCTGATGGTAACTGGGTAGGTTTGATAATGCACATTGTTTGCATGCTGGAAAGGAAAATCCAGAACAGATTGAACCTGCAAGAAGACGAGGTTTCGGGAAGTCAGATAGAACATCCGTTTCTGCAGTTGTTTCAGCCGGTACTGGCTGAATTTGATGTTAAGCTGACGGCCAGGGAAAAAGCCAATTTGCTGCATTTGCTGGAACAGGCCCTGCAGCAGAAGGAGGAAAAATAAATGAAACCAGTCCGTATCTTACTGGTATGCAGTTTTGGTATGTCAACCAGCTTACTGGTGGAAGCCATGCAGACTGAGGCTGAACTGCGCAAACTTACTGCTAAAATCGACTATATCGGCAGCAATGAAATCCATGACTACTGGGAGAGGACGGATGTTATCCTGCTGGGTCCACAGGTAGGTTATCTGCAAAAAACCTGGGCAGATAAGGGAAAGCCCCTGGCCGTCATACCCCCGCTAGCTTATGCTATGGCTGATGGTAAAGCGGCCCTGGATTTGGCTTTATCCTTAATCCAGCAGCAGAAGAGCGAGGAATAGGCTATGGTTAACTGGCTGGAACTAAAATTTCTGCCCTTTGCCGTGAAACTGGCGGAAAATCGCTATTTACAGGCTGTGCGTGATGCTTTTATTGGTTACGGTTTACCCATGATTTTACTGGGCTCTTTCTTTCTCCTGCTGGCCAATCCTCCCCTGCCGGCGGCCTGGCTGCCGCGGCAGTGGTTTCAGCTCAATACTACTCTACTGGTTATTTTCAATGCCACGTTCGGTCTGCTCAGTCTCTGGATTGCCTGGGGGACGGCCAACGCTTTAGCAGCCTATTATCGTCTGGACCGAGATAGGATTGCCCTGACAGCGACAGCGGTTTTTGTGGCAGGCAGTTTTCCAGCTCGGCCAGTGGTTGCTACCGTAGAGAACTGGCTCACTGAACTTGGTCCGCAGGGTTTACTGTTTGCAGTGCTCTGTGCCATTTTGACTGTGGAAATATTTCGCTGGTTTCAGCAAAAAGGCTGGTTACTGCGTTTGCCCAAAGGGGTTCCGGCCGGGATAGCCCGCACCCTGGCCATTTTGTTGCCGGCTGGATTTGTTTTAACCCTGATCTGGTTAAGCAGGTTGCTGCTGGCTGTTGGATTAGGACAGGCTGATTTAACCTGGTCAGCGGCTGTGCGTCAGTTGATTACCCCTCTGGTTAGGGCCTCAGATACTTACTGGTCTGCTTTACTGCAGATTCTGGTGATGATGTTGCTCTGGAGTGTTGGCCTGCACGGTATGAACCTGGTTTCGGCCATTGCCTATCCCCTCTGGGCAGCCAATCTCAGTGAGAATTTTAGCTGGTCTCTGGCACAGCCAGGCACTGTATTGCCACATATTGTAACTGAGCCTTTTTATCATATTTTTGCCCACCTGGGTGGTTCAGGGGCGACGATGCCTCTGGTAATATATTTGCTGAAAAGCAAAAGCAAGACCTTACGTCAGGTAGGACGGGTTGCCTTATTACCGGCCCTGTTCAATATCAATGAGCCGATAACTTTTGGGGTGCCGTTGGCATTAAACCCGGTAATGATTATTCCTTTTATCCTGGCCCCAGCGATGATTGTAACTGTGAATTACTGGGCCATGGCCTGGGGCTGGGTAGCCAGGCCTTTGTATCAATTGCCTTTCACTGTACCGGTCTTATTCAGCGGGTATTTGAGCAATGGGCATATTAGCGGTACTGTGTTACAAGCAGTGGATTTGTTACTGGCAGCATTGATTTATTGGCCGTTTTTTCGCTTGTGGGAAACAAAAGTATTACACACTGAGGCTGAACAGTCTGACACACTAAAATGAAGTGTGTTAAAAAGCCTGTCCCTGAACAAAAAAGCCGCTGGGACAGGCTTTTTTCTGTTTTGGCACGCTCCTTGCTTAATATTAGGCTGGCAGGCAACAACAAGCAGAAGAAAAAAGGAGGGTCCTGGATGTCCAAATTCATGAAGCGAATCGCTCTACTGCTGGCACTATTAATTGGTTTCAGCGCCCTGGCCGGTTGTGGTAATACCAATAATGCTGGAAACAGCGGGGACAACCAGCCGGAAAAGAAGAAAATTAAAATCGGTGTTTCTGTCGCTACCATGCAGGAAGCTGTTTATACCTTTATGAAAAAGGCCATGGAAGACAATGCTGCTGCTAACAATGCGGAAATCATCTGGACTTCTGCAGATAACAAGGAAGAAAAGCAATTATCTGATGTCGAAAGTTTGCTGTCGCAGGGAATCGATGTTTTGATTTTGCATGCTGTTAACACTGGCGCTGCTGCTTCTCTGGTAGCCAAGGCTGAGGCTGCCGGGGTACCTGTAGTGGCTATGGACCGTCTCCCGGAAAATGCCAAAGTGGCCCTGTATGTAACTGCTGACTCCAAGCAGGTTGGTCGGATTCAGGCTCAGTATCTGGCCGAACAGCTGGGTGGTAAAGGGAATGTTATCATCCTAGAAGGGGAAGCTGGCAATGGCGTGGCCCGGGACATTACTGCTGGTAACAAGGAAGTACTGGCCAAGTATCCCGACATCAAAGTCGTAGTGGATCAGGCTCACAAAGGCTGGGCCCGGGACCTGGCCATGAATACTGTAGAAACTGCTCTGACCCAGTACAATAACAATATTCAAGGCATTCTGGCCAATAACTCCGGTATGGCTATGGGTGCAGTTCAGGCCTTGAAGAATAAAGGACTGGCTGGCAAGGTGGTAACTATCGGTTCTGATGCTGATGAAGACGCATGTAAAGCGATTAAAGCCGGGGAGCTGTCCGCTGATGTGGACAAAAAGCCCTATGAATTAGGGAAGGCCTCCTTCCTGGCTGCTGTAGAACTGGCTCAGAAGAAAACTCCTGCCAGTGATACCACAATTAAGAACGGTGACTTTGAAGTGCCTGTGAAACTGACTCCTGTTGAGCTTATTAAAAAGGATAATGTCGATACTATGAAATATCGCTGGCCCAATCTGTAAGGCCAAGAACCGCGGATAGAAAATCCGGCTGCCTGCCTTTCTTTCCGCGGTGTCTTTTTTGAGAAAAATAGGTGGTGAGAAAATGAAGAAAATCCTGGAAATGCGCCAGATCGAAAAAAGTTTTGGTAAAGTGAAAGTTCTGAAAGGAGTTAATTTAACTGCCTATCGGGGCGAAGTACTGGCTTTGATGGGGGAAAATGGGGCAGGTAAATCCACCTTAATGAAAATTCTCAGCGGTGTTTATCCTTATGGTAGCTATAGTGGTGAGCTGGTCATCAATGGCCAGATTTGCCAGTTTAACAGCACCAGAGATGCAGTTAAAGCCGGGGTTTCCATTATCCATCAGGAACTGAATCTTATCCCCGGTTTAAGTGTTATGGAAAATATTTTTCTGGGACGGGAGCCCAAAACAGCACCAGGCTTAATTGACTGGCAACAGATGCGTCAACTGACTGTGGAACTGCTGGAACGGGTAGGGATAACCCTGGAGCCGGAGGAACTGGTGGGTAACCTTAGTATTGGCCAGCAACAGCTGATTGAAATTGCCAAAGCCTTAAGTTTTTCTGCCGAAATCATTATTATGGATGAACCTACTTCTGCCTTGACTGATAGTGAAGTTGAGCAATTGTTCAACCTGATCCGTCTGCTGAAAAGCCAGGATAAAGCGATTATCTATATTTCCCATAAGATGGATGAAATTGATGTGATAGCAGACCGGGTGGAGGTTTTACGGGACGGGGAATCAGTAGGGGGAGGCATGAAAGCAGATCTGAGTCGGGATAAAATTATCAGCTTGATGGTTGGTCGCGACCTTACTGATTTGTACCCACGCCGGGAGAATAAACCCGGTGAAGTGATTCTGGAAATCGAAAGCCTGACGGTGCCGGGGGTATTAGAAACTTTGTCCCTGCAAGTGAGAAAAGGGGAAGTACTTGGTATAGCTGGTTTGATGGGCTCTGGTCGGACAGAATTGGCCCTGGCCCTGTTTGGAATTTACGGGAAGAGATTGACCGGAGAAATCCGTCTCAATGGTAAAAAACTTACCATTCAAAATCCACGGCAAGCGCTGGATAACGGGATAGCCCTGGTGACAGAGGACAGAAAAGTCAGCGGCCTGGTCCTGGGTATGTCAGTAGGTGAAAATTTGACTCTATCCTGTTTAGAACAGTTGAGCAACGCCCTGGGCATAATCAACCAGGAAAGAGAAAGGACTGTAATCAAAAATTACATTCAGGAATTGCGCATTAAAACGGCTGATGAAGATCTGGCTGTGGCCAACCTTAGCGGTGGCAATCAACAAAAAGTGGTACTGGCCAAAATGCTGGCCACCCAGCCCCGCATATTGATTTTGGACGAACCCACCCGGGGTGTGGATGTAGGGGCAAAGGCTGAGATCTATCAGATCATCAACCGTCTGGCTGCCAATGGAGTAGGCATAATCATGATCTCTTCCGAATTGCCAGAAATCATTGGTATGAGTGACCGGGTAGCGGTTATGGCTGATGGCAGTCTGGCGGGCATTCTGGAAAAAGAAGAAGTGACTCAGGAAAAAATCATGGCCTTGGCAACAGGAGGAAGACGCAATGAAAAAGAATCTGCATAAATACACGATCTTGCTGGTTCTACTGGCAATGGGAATTATTTCAACAGTAATTACTGATGGTGCTTTTGCCCGGCCAGAAAATATTATGAATCTGGCGGTACAGGTAGTTGTCAATGGCATACTGGCTGTGGGTATGACCCTGATCATTCTTACTGGCGGTATCGATCTGGGAGTAGGGTCGGTTATGGCCCTTATCGGGGTAGTTGTAGCCAAATTGCAGTTAACCTACCACTTTTCTACCTGGTCCTCTGTATTAATTTCCCTGGCTCTGGGTCTGGGGATTGGTCTCTGGAATGGCTTTTTCATCACCAAATTCAAACTCCCTCCGTTTATCGTAACGCTGGGCAGTATGACCATTGCCAGGGGTCTGGCTCTGGTTATCTCCAAAGGTAGTGCCATCGCTCCTGTCAACAATACCTTTGCTATGCTGGCGACCTGGCAGCTGCCTTCTCTGGTAGCCGTTGTCTTGACTGCCATTATTGGTGGTTTAATCCTGTTTAGAAATATCAGGAACAAACATTGGCTGGATGGCATAGCTACTGCATTGGTCACTTTATTTGTCATCTGGGTGCTTTTAAATAGCCGCGGCCTGCCTTTACCGGTTATTATTTTCGCCATTGTGGCCGCTCTGGGGATCTTTGTCCTGAAAAGAACTACCTTTGGCCGTTATCTTTATGCTTATGGAGGTAATGTTCAGGCTACCCGCCTTTCCGGGATAAACGTGGATAAACTACTGATCTGGGATTATGTCATTATGGGGGGGTTGGCAGCTCTGGCTGGCCTGGTCCTGGCCAGTCGCATGGCAGCCGGGGTTCCGACCGCCGGAAATATGGCGGAACTGGATGCCATCGCCTCTGTAGTTATCGGTGGTACTAGTCTGGCCGGGGGGGCTGGGGCAGTTGGTGGCTCCGTAATTGGAGCGTTCATCATTGGCTTGCTCAATAACGTTCTGGTCATTCTCAATGTGGAAGCAAACTATCAGTATATTATTAAAGGTTTTATTATCATGGGCGCTGTAATGCTGGATACTCTGAAACAGAAGCGGGGCTAGGGATGCTCCGCTTTTTTCATAAAACCCCTTGGAATTATTGGTTAACAGTTCTATAATTGATATTGGAGCAAAATGAAAAAGGAATCAGTTTTTGGAATGTGCAATTTTTCACAATCAAGGGTGGGAGGGGAAAATATGCTTGACGGGGTTACGGTGCTTGAACTGGCGGCAGTCCTGCCGGGGCGCTATGCGGGCAGGATTCTGGCTGACTTAGGAGCCCGGGTGGTCAGGGTGGTGGAGCCAGCCAGGCAGGAATATTTCCAGGGGACAGATCTGGGCAGAAACCTGAACGAAGGCAAGGAAACTGTTTTTCTGGACCTTAATGATCCTGAGCAACGACAATCTTTTTTTAACTATGTCTCAGAAGCTCAGGTCTTGCTCTGTAATTTTCGTCCGGAGCGCCTCAAAAAGCTGAACATTGAATATAAAGGATTGAAAAAATATCGGCCTGATTTGGTTTGTTGCCTGATTTCCGGTTTTGGTCAGAATAGCATCTATGGCAATCAGGGGGCTCATGATCTCAATTTCCAGGCGATTAGCGGCCTGCTGTTCGGACCTCATTTTCCAGTAAGTGCTTTAAGTGGTGCTCTCTGGGCCGTGATTGCAGTTCTGGCTGGACTATATCAGCAGCAAAAAACAGGGGAAGGAATTTTCCTTGATATTGCTATTTTAGCCGGAATGCTGGAGTGGTCGGGGCTTATAGCAGAGCAGAAAAATGTTCGTCCTACGGTGAACAACTGGATCTATGCGACCAAAGATGATGGTCAGGTTGCCATTTCAGCACTGGAACGACATTTCTGGCGGCGTTTTTGTGAGCGCCTGGCCAGGCCTGACTTGCTGGATTTTTATAATGTCCCTATAGCAGCGGACCACCCGGCATATATCACCCTGGTGGAGCTGTTTGCCAGCAAAACTCGTCAGGAATGGGAAGAGCTGCTGGCTGATGCTGATTGTTGTTTTAGCTCGGTTTTACCAGTTTCGGAAGCATTGACATCCTGTTATTTGCAGGAAAGAAGAAAAGGCTGGCCGCGAACTCTGGCAGTAAAACTCTTTTCGGAACTTTAATAAGCGACAGCAAGTGACAAAATTAGTGGAATTATTTGGCAGGATTTTTGAAAATGACAAAGAATATTATTAAATAAAAATGTACGGGAGAGGAGGACAAGCCTTGCGCCTGCTGCATAAAAAAATAGGGAATACTCTGGTGATTAGGCCGGAGGGAGAACTGGATATGTCTGTGGCTGAGCCATTTCGTCAAGGAGTAGACCAATTATTGGAACAGCATCCAGGCTGTGATTTGTGTCTGGATCTTGAAGCGGTCAGCTTTATTGATAGTTCGGGTTTAGGGGTGATTCTGGGACGCTATAAAAAACTGTCAGCTACCAGGTTAAAGATGTCCATTTGTTCACCCCGGCCTCCGGTCAAAAGAATTTTAGAGCTCTCAGGGGTAATGAGGATCATGCCTGTCTACGATTCACTGGAACAACTGGCACAAATGTAAGGGGGAGCGCACTGTGGAGAAAAAGAACTGGCTAAAAATTGAATTTCCTGCCCTGGCAGAAAATGTAGCCCTTGCCCGGGTGACTGTGGCAGCACTAGCAGCTCAACTGGATTTTACTCTGGCAGATATTGATGAAATCAAGGTGGCAGTTTCAGAAGCAGTTTCCAATGCTATAATCCACGGTTATGATAATGATGGCAGGCAATTAGTAGTGCTAGAAACTACCCTGTATGATCAGGGGATAGAAATCCGGGTCATAGACAGGGGTAAAGGTATAGCAGATTTAGCCCGCGCCATGGAGCCAGCTTATTCCAGCATGCCGGAGCGGATGGGATTGGGCTTTACTTTTATGAACTCCTTTATGGACAATTTACTGGTTGAGACCGCTGTCGGTCAGGGCACGACTGTGATTATGTTTAAAAAACTTACCGGCGGCGCTGAAGATCAGCCGGCCAGCTGATGGGGGCGATGGCATGGCTAACCTGTTTAAAGATATGAATTTGCCCTATTATCCCCTATTAACAGAGGAAGAGACCAGAGACTTGCTGCAAAAAAGTGTCAGGGGCGATCAGGAGGCCAGGGAAAAACTGATCAACCATAATCTGCGACTGGTATTTAATCTGGTCCAGCGCTTTGCCGGTAAGGGTTATGACCTGGAAGACCTGTTTCAAATCGGTGTCATAGGTTTAATGAAGGCTGTGGATCGTTTTAATCCCGATTTTGATGTGCGTTTTTCCACCTATGCTGTACCTATGGTTTTAGGGGAAATTCGCCGCTATCTCCGGGATGATCAGCCGGTAAAACTGACCCGTTCAATTAAGGAGGGGGCAGTGAAGGTACATAAAATGCGAGAGACTTTAATGAAAGAACTGGGCCGCGAACCAACGGTCCAGGAGCTGGCAGGGGCTCTGGATATGGCAGCAGATGAAGTGCTGGCTACGCTGGAGGCCATGCAGGCTCCCGTTTCCATGCAAGAAGCCTTGTATCAGGATGATGGTGACCCGGTTCTGCTGGAGGACCGATTGACTGAAGAGGGTACAGGAGAAAAAATGCTGGAGAAACTGGCTCTTAAGGAAGTAATAGATAAATTGCCACCCCGGGACCGGCAGCTTCTTATTTTGCGCTTTTTTGAAGATAAAACCCAGATGCAGGTGGCAGAGATTCTGGGCATTTCCCAGGTTCAGGTCTCTCGCCTGGAGCGGCAAGCTTTGCAAAATTTACGAGCTTTACTGTCAGGTTAGAGGATAATCCGCCTGGAAACGAAGGCGGATTTTTTTTGTATATTTCTCTTTCTTCAGGGAGAGGCTAAAGAGTGAATGAAAGGAGGGAAAGGCATGTTTGTCAAGGTAGTAGAACTGGTAGGCGAGTCTCCCATTGGCTGGAAGGATGCAGTGCAGAGGGCGGTGGAGGAAGCATCCAAGAGTGTTCAGAACATCACCGGCGTGGAAGTATATAATATGACCGCCAACGTTGAAGATGGTAAACTGACAGAATTTAAAGCCAATGTTAAGATCGCTTACACTGATGAAGTACTGAAATAACCGGGAAGGACACCGGCAGGTGTCCTTTCTCAATGTGGGGGGGATATCATGGGTATTCTGGCACAATATCCTGGTAAAAAAAATAAACAGAAGGCATATCAGCAAATGATTCAGGAGTTAGCGCCCAGGCCGCCAGTATTGAAAAATGCCTTTTTTGCTTTCTTTTTCGGAGGTTTAATTTGCACTGTCGGGCAATTGTTAATTAATTTTTATCAGAGACAGGGATTGAGTTTTCTGGATAGCACAGCGGCAACTGCAGCTACACTGGTTTTTGTAGCTGCCTTTCTCACCGGTCTAGGGGTTTGGGATACATTTGGGCGAATTGCCGGTGCTGGAGCGATTGTTCCAATTACCGGTTTTGCTAACTCTATGGTAGCAGCGGCACTGGAGTATAAACGCGAAGGAATGGTTTTTGGGGTTGCCGCCCGGCTATTTACCATTGCTGGTCCTGTGATTGTTTTTGGTACGGTAACGGCCTGGTTAGTTGGACTGTTATTTTACCTGGTAGGGGGAGGGAAATAGATGAAAGGGAAAAAAATCGGCAAACAGACGATACAGTTTGCCAATCCGCCGGTAATTCTCGCTACTGCCACCACGGCTGGGCCTATGGAAGCCAAAGGACCGTTAGGCACTTATTACAGTCTAACCTATCCTGACCAGCTGATTGGACAGAAATCCTGGGAACAGGCGGAAAGAAAGATGTTGAAGGATGCGGTGGAGCTGGCCATCAGCCATTCTCGCCTTACGGTTATGGATATCGAGTTTCTGCTAGCGGGTGATTTGTTGAATCAGATTATCACTGCCAATTTTGCGGCCAGGGATCTGGGTATACCATTGATTGGTCTGTATGGGGCCTGTTCTACCATGGCCTTAGGCCTGGCCCTGGGGGCGATGATTATAGACGGTGGTTTTGCCCGTCACCTGGTGGTTGCAGCTTCCAGTCATTATGATACTGCCGAAAGGCAGTATCGCTATCCCACTGAATTAGGAACTCAACGACCGATGACGGCACAATGGACAGTGACCGGGGCAGGGGCCATGGTTTTAGGAGCCGTTGGGGAAGGTCTGTATATTACCCATGCTACTATCGGCAAGGTGATGGATTTAGGGCAGGATAATCCCAATGATATGGGCTCAGCTATGGCGCCAGCAGTAGCTGATACCATCCTTACCCATTTTGGCGATACAGGCCGCAGTCCGGCGGATTATGACCTGATCATCAGTGGTGACCTGGCCAGTATTGGAAAGGCTCTTTGCGAAAGGATATTGAAAGAAGCTGGCTTTGATGTGACTAATAAGTATACCGATGCGGGAATATTAGTATATGACCCCATTCAGGATGTGCACGCCGGTGGCAGTGGTTGTGGCTGCTCAGCGATCGTATGGGGTAGCTGGCTTTATCAGGAAATGTTGAAAGGGCGATTTAAACGGGTTTTACTGGTGGGTTCCGGATCTTTACATAGTCCCATTTCAGTACAGCAAGGGGAGACTATCCCGGGCATTGGCCATGCCATTGCCGTAGAAAGGCTTTAGGAGGAGAAAGGCATGATTTACTTTAAGGCATTTCTGGTTGGGGGGGCAATCTGTTTACTGGGACAGCTCTTGATGGATTTAACCAGTCATAAAATCACCCCGGCTCATATACTGGTCGGATTTGTTTCGGGGGGAGCCCTTCTAAGCGCCCTGGGTGTCTATCAGCCTCTGGTCAACTGGGCAGGGGCAGGAGCCACTGTACCTTTACCGGGGTTTGGCCATGCGCTGGCGCAGGGTGCCATTAAAGCGGTACAGTCTAAAGGGCTTTTGGGCGCTTTTGCTGGAGGCTTGCAAGCCGCCGCTGTTGGCCTTACGGCTGCCATTGTCTTTGGTTATTTAATCGCTGCCCTGTTCAATCCGCGGGGTGATTGAAATGGGGCAACGCAAGCGGGTAATCCTGGTTACTGACGGGGACAAGGTGGCCCGTAAAGCTGTAGAGAAAGCTGCGGCTAATATTAAGGCTCACTGTATTTCTGCTTCGGCCGGCAATCCAACGCCAATAAGTGGCCCGGAATTGTTGCAGTTAATCAGGGAAGCCCGGGGTGAGCCGGTAGTAATCATGGTGGATGACCGTGGCAAGGAAGGTCAGGGGAAAGGAGAGCAGCTGGCCCGTTTCCTGGCTAAATGCCGGGAAGTAGAAATTATTGGCGCAGTAGCGGTAGCTTCCAATGACAAGGGAGCGGATGGGGTCAGAGTGGATTGTTCCATAACAGCTGATGGAAAAATAATATCCGGTCCCGTGGACAAGGAAGGGCAACCAGAGCCGGAAGGCCATCTTTATCTGGAGGGAGATACGGTAGATATGTTGCGTTCTCTGGGGGTACCAGTAATTGTTGGTATCGGGGATATAGGCAAACAGCAAGGGGCGGATAGCTGGGCGAAAGGCGCACCTTTAACGACTAAGGCTTTACGATACATTATTGAACAAGGAGGCAACCAGCATGGCTGAACGGGAGGAAATGCTGAGCGGCAAATTGGGCCGTAATTTTCAGGAAAATGTGGCCCAGCTGGATAAAATCCTGGCTGCTGGAATTTGTTTTGATGTACATAGCCGCCCCCTGGAATTCGGTCAGAAAAAAATACAGATGTATTTTGTAGATGGTCTGGTTGACTCGACCTCCATTTTGGATATGACCCGGATTCTCTCTATGGTGGAGCGCAATGACCTGGTACCAGCCACTTTGCACAAACTGGTACAGACCTACCTCAGTCACGGCCAGGTGACCACAGAAGCTGCCCTGGACAAAATTGCTTCCCATGTACTGGCCGGTCGCACCGCTTTTATTGTGGAAGGCGAACAGGAAGCCATTATCGTTGAGGCCCGGCGCTATCCGGCCCGGGGGCCGGAGGAGCCCGATCTGGAAAAGGTAGTTCGGGGTAGCCGGGATGGCTTTACGGAAACCATTATTTTCAACACTGCCTTGATCAGGCGGCGGATCAGAGACCCCAAATTGAGATTTATCATGCTATCGGGAGGGAAGAGGTCTAAAAGCGATATTTGTCTGGCTTATATCGAGGATATCGCCAGCCCGGAACTGGTAGCTGATATCAAACGGCGTCTGGAAAAACTAAATATCGACGGTTTGCCTATGGCGGAAAAGTCTGTGGAAGAGATGATTACTAAAGAGGATAATGCCTGGAACCCTTTTCCCCAGGTACGCTATACTGAAAGGCCGGATGTGGCAGCAGCCCACTTGTTGGAAGGGCATGTGCTGATTATGGTGGATACTTCCCCCAGTATTATGATTGCACCTACAACCTTTTTTCACCACGTCCAGCATGCTGAGGAATACCGGCAAGCGCCAATCGTGGGTGCATATATCCGCTGGGTACGGTTACTGGCGATTGTAGCTTCCCTGGTAGTTGTTCCTTTATGGTTGCTTTTCTCCCTGCATCCTGGATTGTTGCCGAAAGCACTGAGTTTTATTGGGCCGAAAAAAATAGGGAATGTTCCTCTGATCCTGCAGTTTCTCATAGCTGAAGTCAGTATCGATGTGGTCAGGATGGCGGCTATCCATACTCCATCCCCATTGACCACTTCCCTGGGTTTGATCGCGGCTTTAATGATCGGTGAGGTAGCAATTAATATCGGGATGTTTGCTCCAGAGGTAATTATGTATATGGCCATTGCTGCTACTGGAACTTTTGCTACCCCCAGTTATGAGCTAGGAATGGCATTAAGATTGTGGCGCTATCTCTTGATTATACTGGTCTACGCTTTAAGCTGGCCCGGTTTGGTGCTAGGCGTGCTGGCCTTATTTGTCTTCCTGGCCCGGTCCAGGTCTTTTGGAGTACCCTATCTCTGGCCGCTAATACCTTTTAACTGGACAGCTTTGAAAGCCATTCTGATTCGTTATCCAGTACCGATTCAGAACAGCCGGCCCAGCATCCTGAAGCCAGTAGATACTGACCGGCAACCGGGGCAGTCCATTCCTATTCCCTCACGGAAACCTCAGTTTGGCAAAGGAGAGAAAGAGGAAAATGAGAAAGATTAAAATCAGTGAGAAACGGGCTCCGCGGGTGGGGATTCCCCGGGCCCTCCTTTATTATAGCTATAATCCTTTCTGGACCGAATTTTTTCGTCAGATAGGGGCAGAGCCTATTTTATCACCGGAGACTAACAAGGAAATCCTCGATGCCGGAGTGCGTCTGGCTGCTGATGAAGCCTGTTTGCCGGTAAAGGTGTTTCTGGGGCATGTTCAGGCCGTGATTAATCTGGGTGTGGACTATCTTTTCATTCCCCGGCTGGTGGCCGTGGAGAAAAGGGCTTATATTTGTCCCAAATTCCTGGGGCTACCGGATATGGCCCGGGCCTGTTTAAAATTGCCTGTACCCTTGCTAAAGCCTACTATCAATCTGAATGGCGGCCGACGGCAGCTCTGGCTGGCGGCCAGGGAGACGGCAGAACAGCTGGGAGTGCATCCGATACAAGCGGGACGAGCCCTGCTTAAAGCCTGGGTGTTCTGGCAGAAAGCCGGGGGGATCAGCTGGTGGCGCCAGCACACCCGTTCGCTGAGAGGCGAAAACAGCCGCAGGGGACTGAAAGTAGCTGTAATTGCTCATCCCTATAATCTGTATGATAATTACATTAATCTGGGGCTCCTCCAGCATTTGGAGCAGCTGGGTGTAGAAGTGGTTACTCCGGAAGATGTGCCCGTCCAGGAAGCAGAAGCGGGAGCAGCCCAAATGCCCAAAAGGCTATTTTGGACCCTGAACCGCCATTTGCTGGGAACCGCGTTACACCTGGCTGAGCAAGAAGGATTATCCGGGTTAATCCATCTCTCTGCCTTCGGCTGTGGGCCTGACTCATTTACCGGTGAAATTATTACCCGGCGTTTACAAAGAGCAGGGCGGGTGTCGGTTCTTAACCTGACTATTGATGAGCATAGCGGGGAGGCAGGGCTGGTGACGCGGGTGGAAGCCTTTATCGATATGCTGCAGAGAAGGAGGAAACAGTGCGGTGCCTAAAGTAACTTTTCCCCACATGGGGACGATGGCTATCGGGGTAAAGGGACTATTAAGGGAACTGAGAGTGGAAACGATTGTGCCACCTCCCATTACAAAACGCACTCTGGAACTGGGGTGTCGTCATTCCCCGGAGTTCGCCTGTTTGCCGCTGAAAATAAATCTGGGCAACTTTATTGAAGCTGCCGAGCTAGGGGCAGATACAATTTTAATGGCAGGCGGCATGGGGCCTTGCCGATTTGGCTATTATGCCCAGGTTCAACGGGAAATATTGAAAGACCTGGGTTATGACCTGGAAATGGTAGTGCTGGAACCGCCGGAGAAACACATTTCCCAGTTTATACAGCGCCTGCGGAGAATTACCGGCAATCAGCCCCTCTGGCGGGTGATGAAGGCTTTGCGCCTGGCCTGGCATAAACTGGCGGCCCTGGACCGACTGGAACGACTGGTGGCTACCTTGAGGGCCCGGGCCTACCAGCCGGAGGAAGTGGAAAAAGCCTGGCGCCAGGTCCAGGTCTGCCTGGATCAGGCCCGGACTCTGGCGGAAATTAAGCAGGCGGTGACGCATTCCCAGCAACTGCTGTACAGTTTGCCAGTGGATTGGGCCAAAAAAGTTGTGCGTATCGGTTTAACGGGAGAGATTTATTGCCTGCTGGAGCCCTTTGCCAACCTGGAAATTGAACGCCGCTTAGGAGCGCTGGGGGTCGAGGTGGAACGGAGTCTGTATTTGAGCCATTGGATCAATGAACATCTTTTTCGGGGATTGATCCCCGGTATTCCGGATAGCCATCAGGCCTGTCAGGCTGCCAGTCCTTATTTAAATCATTTCGTGGGCGGACATGGTCAGGATACCATTGGCCATGCAGTATTGTGGGCTCAGAAAGGTTTTGATGGCTTGATTCAGGTTGCTCCTCTGACCTGTATGCCGGAAATTGTAGCGCAGAGTATTTTGCCTCAAGTGAGCAATGAGCTGGGCATTCCTGCCATGACGCTCTATTTTGACCAGCATACCGGTGAGGCTGGCTTGCAGACCAGACTGGAGGCCTTTGTGGATTTGCTGGTTCGCCAAAAGGAGGTTAACAGGAGAAATGAAAGCATTTCTCGGTATTGATGTAGGTTCAGTCAGTACCAATATTGTCTTGATGGATGAAAAAGGGGAGATTAAGGAAGCACTTTATCTCAGAACCCGGGGACGGCCTATCCCTACGGTGCAGGAGGGTCTTGCCCAAATTGCTGAAAGCTGGGCCGGTAAAGCCAATATCCGCGGGGTGGGCACTACCGGTAGTGGGCGCCAGCTGGCGGCTTTACTGGTGGGTGCGGATGCGGTTAAAAACGAAATCACTGCCCATGCCGTGGCTGCTTCTACGCTGGTGCCTGGGGTACAAACAGTGCTGGAAATAGGTGGGCAGGATTCGAAAATTATTATTCTGAGAAATGGGATTGTGGCGGACTTTGCCATGAACACTGTTTGTGCTGCCGGTACCGGCTCCTTCCTGGACCAGCAGGCGGCGCGTCTTAATATACCCATTGAAGAGTTTGGGCCCCGGGCCTTAGCTGCCCGCCACCCGGTACGCATTGCTGGCCGTTGCTCGGTCTTTGCTGAATCGGACATGATCCATAAACAGCAGATGGGTCACGATCTGGCCGATATTCTCGCCGGTTTATGTGAAGCCCTGGTCAGAAATTATCTCAATAATGTAGGTAAAGGCAAAGAGATTTTGGCACCAGTGGTTTTTCAGGGGGGAGTTGCCGCCAATGCCGGCATCCGGGCTGCTTTTGAAAAGGCCCTGGGGATGGAAATTATTGTCCCGCCCCACTTTAATGTAATGGGAGCAGTAGGAGCTGCCATCCTGGCCCGGGAAGCGGTCCTGCAAGGACAAACTACCAGGTTTAAAGGCTGGAGTCTCTGTCAGCAAGATTTTGCCTCTGGCAGTTTTGAGTGCAAATATTGCCCCAATCTCTGTGAGGTTATTGAATTAAAACAAAACGGAGAAACCGTAGCCCGCTGGGGAGACCGCTGCGGGCGCTGGTCGCAAGCAGAAGCAGCCCGCGAAACAGCGGCTGGAAAATAAAATTGTTATTGAACAGTTGTGGGCTCTATGCTAAAATACAAGCATGGAGCCTTCTTTTTCCATTTGAGGGAGAAGAGCATGGCAAGAAGGAGTTGAGGAGAGATGAGAGCGGATACCAAAATCCTGCTCACTGAAAAAGAAATGCCTACCGTCTGGTATAACATTCAGGCTCATATGCCCAATTTACCGCCACCCCCGCTCAATCCCCGAACAGGTCAACCGGTCACTCCGGAAGATTTGTTGCCTATATTTCCGCTGGAACTGATCAAACAGGAGGTAAGCACTGAACCATATATCGAGATTCCTGAGGAAGTTCAGCAGCTTTATCGCTTATTCAGACCAACGCCCTTATTCAGGGCCCATCGCCTGGAAAAAGCCCTGGACACTCCGGCCCGGATTTACTATAAATATGAAGGGACCAGCCCGGCAGGCAGCCATAAGGTCAATACCTCCATTCCCCAGGCCTTTTACAATAAACAGGCTGGCATTAAGCGGCTGGCAACGGAAACAGGGGCCGGGCAGTGGGGTAGTGCTCTCAGCATGGCCTGCAGTTTCTTCGGGCTGGAATGCACTGTGTATATGGTTAAGGTTTCTTACCAGCAAAAGCCCTACCGGCGCTCACTGATGCGGGTGTTTGGCGCTGAGGTGATCCCCAGTCCTTCGCCTCTGACCCAGGCCGGGCGGGCAGTGCTGGAACAAAGCCCGGATTCACCGGGCAGTCTGGGCATTGCTATCAGTGAGGCGGTAGAGGATGCCGCCAGCCGGGAAGATACCAATTATGCCCTGGGCAGTGTCCTCAATCATGTCTGTCTGCACCAGACGGTAATCGGGCAAGAAGTTCAGGCCCAACTGGCCAAAGTGGATGAAGCAGCTGATATTGTAATCGGATGCTGTGGAGGCGGCAGCAATTTTGCCGGTATTTCCTTCCCCTTTGTCCGGGACAAAATTCTAAAGGGAACGAAAACTCGCATTATCGCCGTAGAACCGGCAGCCTGTCCCACCCTGACCAAAGGGGTCTATGCCTATGACTATGGTGATGTGGCCAAGCTGACTCCCATTATGCCTATGTATACTCTTGGCCATGATTTCATGCCTCCTGGCATTCATGCTGGTGGGTTACGCTATCATGGGGATTCCCCGCTGGTCAGTCAGCTCTTAAAGGACGGCTTGATTGAGGCAGTGGCCTATCCCCAGACTCAGGTTTTTGAGGCGGCTGTTCTCTTTGCCCGCACTGAAGGGATTTTGCCAGCCCCCGAATCTTCCCACGCCATTAAAGCGGCAATAGTAGAGGCCCTGCGTTGCAAGGAAGCCGGGGAAACTAAAACCATCGTGTTCTGTTTAAGCGGCCATGGACACTTCGATTTAAGTGCTTATGATGATTACTTGACCGGTAAAATCCAGGATTATGAATATCCGGAACGGCTGGTTAAAGAAGCCCTGGCTAACTTGCCTAAAGTGGAATTATAAATTACTCAAGCAGGAACACTCAGATAATGTGTTCCTGCTTTTTGCATTGTTATGCAGATATATTGTATACATAGGCAAAAGGACAGTGAGAAAGATTGTCAATAGGGAAAAAACATGTTATAGTGATTGATAGAATTTTCCCGGACTTTTGTGATTGAAGGTTAACGGTTTCTCAGAAAAAATCATAATATCTATTGGTGATAGGAGATGATGATATGCGTTTGCATGGTACTATGAGCATCAATGCCGAAGGGCGCTTAACCATTGGCGGTTGCGATACAGCAGGTCTGGTAGCGGAGTTTGGTACCCCCTTGTATGTTTTTGATGAGGAACTGATCAGGCAAAACTGCCGCGCCTACCGGGCTGCTTTTATGCAGGATGAGCGTATTCAGGGAGAAGTAATTTATGCCTCGAAAGCCTTCATGACCAAAGCCATGGCCCGCATTATTCAGGAAGAAGGACTGGGCCTGGATGTGGTTTCTGGCGGTGAGTTATATACTGCCCTGGAGGCAGGGTTTGATCCTGCCCGGATTTATTTTCATGGCAATAACAAATCCCCTGCCGAGCTCGAGATGGCGTTAGCTGCCGGTATCGGCTATTTTGTAGTGGATAATTTCACCGAACTGCATCTGCTCAATGGCCTGGCCGGGGAGCGGGGCGTCAAGGCCAGCATCCTTTTGCGAATTACCCCAGGGGTAGAAGCTCATACCCATGAATACATCCAGACCGGACAAATTGATTCCAAGTTCGGGTCAGCTATTTCTACCGGCCAGGCTTTGGCAATTGTGGAGGAAGCCCTGCAACTGCCTCACATAGACCTAAAGGGATTGCATTGCCATATTGGTTCCCAGATTTTTGAACTTGAAAGCTACCGTTACACAGTGCAAGTTATGCTGGATTTTCTGGCTGAGTTGCGTAGCAGGCTGGGCTTTACAGCAGAAATACTGAACCTGGGTGGGGGTTTTGGTATTTACTACGCCGAAGGGGATGAACCCGCCTCTATCGCTGCGTATGGGCAACTGGTCCGGGAGTCAGTTCTTGCTGGCTGTGAAGAAAGAGATTTGCCTTTACCCCGCCTGGTAGTGGAGCCCGGTCGTTCTATCATTGGCCCGGCTGGTACTACTCTTTATACTGTCGGTTCAGTGAAGGAGATACCAGGAGTAAGAACTTACATTGCCGTTGATGGCGGCATGGGTGATAACCCCAGACCGGCGCTCTATCAGTCCAGGTATTCGGCCCTGCTGGCCAACAAAGCTGATCAACCGGCAGAAATAGTGGTATCTGTGGCCGGGAAATACTGCGAATCCGGGGACATGCTAATCTGGGATTTGGCAGTTCCCCGTACTGAGCCCGGAGATATTCTGGCTGTATTTTGCACTGGTGCTTATAACTACTCTATGGCCATGAATTATAACCGGGTACCCAGACCGGCTGCGGTACTGGTCAAGGATGGGCAGGCAGATTTGATTATCCGCCGGGAAAGCTATGCTGACCTGGTACAAAATGATGTAATTCCTGAGAGATTGAAAAAATAGGCAACAACCCGGCTGTAGCCGGGTTTTATTTATAGTACAAATGCACTAAAAATAGACTAGATGGCAGGGAAAGGGATAATTTTATTTAATATTTCTAACTAGGGGGGAGAGAGATGTTAACAGCCCAAAATCTTAAAAAAATTATACTGGTTTCAGGATTCTTGCTAATTATAATTCTGGCAGGGGCAAGTTACTATACCAGTAAACCGCAGTTTTGTGCCAGTTGTCACTTGATGGAGCCTATTTATCAAAGCTGGACCCAATCTGCCCATAAAGATGTTGAATGTTATGCCTGTCATGCTGAGCCCGGCTTCGCTGGCGTGGTAAAGGCCAAAATTAGCGGAGTTAGGGAGCTGATGATAACTTTACTTAATCTGGAGCCCAGGCCGCAGGCTACGGTAAAAAATGAGCGTTGCCAGAGCTGTCATCAGCAATGGCCTGCTGAGTTAAAAAACATGCCTGGCATAATTTACAATCACGAAAAACATAGCCGGGGCTATAATTGTACTTTATGCCACAGTGGGGTAGCCCATGGTAGCAGAGCCAGGTTAAAAATGAAAGATTGTCTGACCTGCCATCGGGTTAAAGGCGCTGGTAAAGCACCGGTAGATGACTGCTTGAAATGCCACCGGGATCCCAATAGTCTTAAACCCCGAAACCATCAGGAGCCAGCATGGGCAATAACCCACGGGCGGGAATATCGAAGGGATAAGAATAACTGTCTTGCCTGCCATCGTCCAGCAACTAATCTGTGTCAACAATGCCATCCTGCACCGAAATAAAAGGCAATAATATCATAGACTTGTTCTAAAGCTACGGGTATGACTGCTTTGACCTGTGGGCTCAATTCCAGACCAGGTCTGATGTCAGCAGGTTGAATTCCCAGCAGGACCAGGTCATGGGGCAATTTACCACGCCAGCAGGCCAGGGCCAGTAAATCAGCCAGGGCTACCTGGTGAGGGGAGAGCCGGGGCCGGGCCAGCTGGATTAACTGCTCATAACGAAAAAGACCCACGGTACCCGGGGGCTTGTCCCAGTTTACGGCATCGATGATCAAAAGCTGTGCAGCAGTTTCAATTACGGGCAATAAGGATAAACCCCCGGTGCCGCCGTCCACCAGTTTTATCTGAGAAGCAAGACCGGATTGACGTAATCTCTGCAGTAGATGAATTCCTATTCCTTCATCACGATAGAGAGGATTACCCAGCCCGAGAACAACCGGTTTAGCCATTTTCTCTGTCCTCTCTGACAGGAACATATTTATAGCCACTAAAAATAGACGAAACGGTGCCATCATCATCCAGGATATCCTGACGTATTACGGTATAGAGATGCAAGACAACAAAAGCAGCAAATAGCCAGGCCGCCAGGTGATGATAACTGCGCAGAACCAGTGAATTACCGCCGAAGAAGGGGATTAGCCAGCCAAACCAGCGTTCCTGCCAGCCGCCGGGATGAATCTCTCCTTGCAAGGCTAGTCCACTGGCAATCATAAAGGCGGAGTTGA
Source organism: Carboxydocella sp. JDF658 (assembly GCF_002049395.1). Taxonomy (NCBI): domain Bacteria; kingdom Bacillati; phylum Bacillota; class Clostridia; order Eubacteriales; family Clostridiales Family XVI. Incertae Sedis; genus Carboxydocella; species Carboxydocella sp. JDF658. Next base: position 141,477 of record NZ_BDLR01000023.1, read on the forward strand.
TCCAGATAATGAAAAAGTAGGTAAGCTGGGCCAGGACATTGTGGCCGGTATGCACCGTATGTTCTTTTTTGAGAAAAAGATAGTATTTTAACGTCTCCAGGCCATCGGCAAAAAATCCTTTTCGCCAGGGGCGAAAGCGGGCATACTCATTGCCGACAAAAGCCCAGTAAAAACGGAAAAGAAAATTGGCTATAAACAGCCAGGCAGCCCAGCCATGCCAGTAGCGGGCTTTACCCATCAGAAAAAAGGAGTAGGCTTCGGTTCCAGCCGGCCTGTATTTGGGAAAGCCAATATAGAGGCCGGTGAGAAAAAGGGTAATGATCAAAAAGACATTTAACCAGTGATAGAAGCGGACCGGCCATTCCCAGACATAGATGGCTTTGCGCAGCATCGCATACCCTCCTTAGTAAAACCTTATTTCAGTCAAGGGTTGACTGGTAGTGAGATCAGTTAAATGGACAGCACAGGCAATACAGGGATCAAAGGAATGAATAATTCGCAAAATTTCCAGAGGCTTTGCCGGATCGGCCAGAGGTGTTCCGACCAGAGCTTCCTCATAAGGGCCGCGCTGTTCAAGACCATCCCGAGGGGAGGCATTCCAGGTAGTGGGGACTACTGCTTGATAGAGAGTGATTTTGCCATCTTTGATTTTTACCCAGTGCCCTAGAGCGCCGCGGGGAGCCTCAGTAATGCCCGCACCTCTGGCTTCTTTGGGCCAGGTGGAAGGATCCCATTTTTCCGGATTAAAAACCCGGGTATCACCGGCTTTGAGGTTGGCCAGCAGTTCAGCATAGGTTTTCTTCAGGAAGTGGACCAGGATCCTGGTTTCCAGGCCGCGGGCCAGGGTACGCCCCAGGGCGCTAAATAAAGCCTCCTTGCCCAATCCCAGTTTAGCCAGGGCGGAATCTACTTCTTCCTTAATCCGGGACTGGCCCCGGGCATAACCTACCAGTATACGGGCCAGTGGACCCACTTCCATAGGTTTACCCCGCCAGCGGGGAGCTTTGAGCCAGCTATATTTGCCGGTTGTATCCAGTTGCTTATAAGGAGGACGAGGGCCGGTATATTTGGGATTGGTCTGTCCTTCCCAGGGATGCAGCCCTTTGCTTCCACTATATTCATACCAGGAATAGTCAACGAATTCCTGAATCTGTTCTGGATCCTTTACATCTATGTCATGGACCTCATTCAGATTGCGATTTAAGATTACCCCGGCGGGAAAAATTTCTTCTCCGGTTTCTTTTTTACCCCGGTCAGCTAGATGGCCATAGACCAGAAAATTACCTACGCCACCACCATAGGTCCAGTCTTTATAAAAGGACGCAATGGCCAGCAGATCGGGAAGGTAGACTTTTTCCACAAACTCAATCGCTTTATCGATTTCCCGGCCCACCAGATTCAAACGTTCCATATTTATGGTATTATCGTTATCCAGATTAATGGTGCAGGCCATACCGCCAACCAGATAATTGGGATGGGGATTTTTACCACCAAAAATGGTATGTATCCTGACTATATCTTTTTGCCATTCCAGAGCTTCGAGATAGTGGGCCACTGCCAGTAAGTTGACTTCCGGTGGTAACTTATAGGCCGGGTGCCCCCAGTAGCCATTGGTGAAAATACCCAGTTGACCACTGGCAACAAAACTTTGCAAGCGTTTTTGTAAATCCCGGAAATAGCCAGGGGAGGATTTGGGCCAGTCAGAAAGAGATTGGGCCAGACGGCTGGTCGCAGCCGGGTCTGCTTTCAAGGCAGAAGTGATATCCACCCAGTCCAGGGCATGCAGGTGGTAGAAATGCACTACATGGTCATGGACAAACTGGGTAGCATTCATGATATTGCGGATCAAGGTGGCGTTTTTAGGCACTTCAATTTTCAGGGCATCTTCTACTGCCAGTACGGAGGCAATGGCATGGATATGGGTACAAACCCCACAGATACGCTGGGCAAAGGCCCAGGCATCCCGGGGATCCCGATCCTTGAGGATAAGTTCCAGCCCGCGAAAGGCAGTGCCGGAACTATAGGCTTCCTTGATCACGTTCCCTTCTACATCAGCTTCGATGCGTAAATGTCCCTCAATTCTGGTTAGAGGATCAACCACTATTCTTTGGGCCATGCTTTTCACCTTCTTTTTTCTTTTTGGTTTTTAACACTCCGGTGGCCAGGGCATGTAACCCCACTCCGGCAGCTGTGATACCAACCACTTTTTTACCCAGTTCATCGGGGTCAACCGGTTTAGCCTGACCAGGTATATGCGCCAGCCTGGTATAAAAGGGCGAGTTATCGAAAAAATTGGGCTCCGAACAGCCCAGACAGGGATGGCCGGACTTGATAGGGTAGCTGACTCCATTATTCCACTGGGTAATGGCACAGGCATTATAGGTGGTGGGACCTTTGCAGCCCATTTTATAGAGGCACCAGCCCTGTTTGGCCCCCTCATCATCGAATTGCTCCACAAAAAGACCGGCATCGAAAAAGGCCCGGCGATTGCAGTTATCATGGATACGATGATTGTAGAAGGCTCTGGGACGGCCCAATCCAGTCAGCTCCGGCAAACGATCAAAGGTAACATAGTGGGCAACCACCCCTGCGATTACTTCTGCAATAGGTGGGCAACCAGGCACATCAATAACCGGTTTGTTCCGCACTATATCTTTAACGGCGACAGCTCCGGTAGGATTAGGGCTGGCCCCCTGAACACAGGTGTTGGTGGCACAGGAGCCATAGGCGATAACTGCCAGTGCGCCCTCTGCAGCTTCCAACAGGACCTGGTGGGCAGTTTTGCCAGCAATAGTAGTGTATATACCATCATCTTTTAAAGGCACACTTCCTTCCACAACAAGCAAATAGCGGCCCCGATAGTCCTGCATGGTTTTAGCTTTAGCTGCTTCTGCTTGTTCTCCGGAAGCGGCCATCAGGGTTTCCATGTAATCCAGAGAAATCAGGTTGAGGATCAGGTCTGAAAAGAGGGGATGGGCGGTTCTGATAAAGGATTCGGAACAACAGGTACATAGTTGCAATTCCAGATAAATAACCGGTAATCGCGGTTTGGTTTCCAGAGCATGAGCAACCTGGCTAATAAAGGAGGCATCCAGACCCATGGTAGCAGTGAGAATGGTGCACAGGCGTAAAAAATCGCGCCGGGTGTAGCCTTTTCTTAAAAGGGCGTGATAGTAGGTATTGGTCATGGTTTGCTCCTCCTTGCGGTGGATTTATTTTATTTTTTGCCGTTAGTTGCGGATTATACAAAAAAAGACAGCAATTGTGAGCCCGGTCACAGGAGTTGCTGGCAGGGGATGGTATAATTGGATTAAGAACAGAAAGGAGTGTGGGAAAATGAGAGCCAGAGTGAATAAGGATCTGTGTATTGGCTGTGGAGCCTGCGCCGCCATTTGTCCCCAGGTGTTTGAGCTAGGGGAGAACGGATTGTCCCGGGTCATTGCGGATCCAGTTCCAGCGGAGGCTGAGGCCAGTGCCCGGGATGCGGCAGATGGTTGTCCGGTAGGGGCCATTAAAATTGAGGAGTAAAAAACAGGCCACCCGTTTTGGGTGGCGTTTTCTCTAGATGTTATGCCTTACCACTAATTCTTCAATCTTACCGGACAACAATCCGAGGGAATTTAGTGAATTGCTTTCTTTTTAAATTTTCCGCCCATTACTTCATGAACATCATGGATAGTTACAAAAGCATTTTCGTCGATTTCATCAATTATTGTTTTGAGCTTCGCAATTTCTAAACGGGTTACTACAGAGTATAACACGCTTTTTGACTGTCCTGTATATCCACCTCTACCTTCAAGGAATGTAACCCCTCTACCCAACCGAGCCATGAGGACTTCTGCTATAAGTTTTGGTTGCTCAGTGATAATTAATACTGCTTTAGACTCGTCCAAACCTTCAATAGTCAAATCTATAACTTTAAATGCAATGAAATAAGCAATGAGTGAGTACATAGCTTTATCCCAACCAAAGAAAAATCCTGCACTACTCAAAATAAAAAAATTAAAAAACATTACAATTTCCCCAACAGAGAAAGCTGTTCGTTTATCAAGTATGATTGCAACAATCTCCGTTCCATCTAGAGAACCACCGTAGCGAATTATTAAACCGACACCTATGCCTAAAATAATTCCACCGAAAACCGCAGCTAAAAGAACATCCTTAGTCAGTCCTGGAACAGGATGTAAGACTGTGACACCAATAGATAAAACGGTTACAGAAAACAACGTAGAAATGACAAAGGTTTTTCCAATTTGCTTATACCCGATAAAAAGAAATGGTAGATTTAAGATAAAAATAAAAGCCCCAAGAGGTAAATTAGTTAGGTAACTTAAGATGATAGAAATACCAACTATCCCTCCATCAATAATATTGTTAGGTATAAGGAAAATTTCGAGTCCAACTGATGCTAAAATAGCGCCAAGCATTAAGAAACTATATTTTTTTATGTTTTTTAAATGAAAATACTTTTTTGTCAATATGACCACTTCCTTATTAACGGATGGTGTCAGTAAATAAGAACCCACAATTACTCCAGTTTTTATTCTCATATTCTACCAAAGTTGCTGGTAAAAATCAACTAATCACAGCATATCCATTCTGGGTATTGACCGGATAGATGTAAATAGTCTTCACAGATGCTGTTGCAAAAGCATCAAAATAGGTTATACTTATGGATGAGAATGGAGGTAGAGCAAAGAAATGAAAAAAGCGGTTATCTTATTATCCGGGGGCATAGATTCCACCGTTTGTTTGGCTTTAGCGTACCGGGATGGTTATGAGCTATATCCCATTTCCTTTGATTATAACCAGCGCCACAAACGGGAACTGGACAGTGCCCGCCAGATTGCCGAATATTATCACTGTCCCCGGCATTTAATTATTACTACCAACATGGATGCTATCGGGGGCAGTGCCCTGACGGGGACAATGGAAGTACCGGAAGGGGATATAGAGCGCAAGGACATTCCCCCTACTTATGTTCCAGCCCGCAATCTGATTTTCCTCAGTTATGCCGTCGGCTATGCTGAAGTGGTAGGAGCAGAACGGATATATATCGGGGTCAATGCCCTTGACTATGCCGGCTATCCCGATTGTCGACCGGAGTTTATCCAGCGCTTTCAGGCCACAGTGGATTATGCGACTAAAGCGACAACCAGGGATGCTCAAAGAATCGAGATTGTAACCCCCTTAATCAATCTGGATAAGGCTGGTATTATTAAACTGGGTATGGAGCTGAAGGCTCCCCTGCACCTTACAACCACCTGCTATCGGGGGGGAGAAAAGGCCTGTGGTCGTTGTGATGCCTGTCTTTTGCGTTTACAGGGTTTTTCCCGGGCAGGTTTTCAGGACCCGATAAATTATGTTCATCTCTAAGGAGCAGAGGTGAGAAGGATGAAAATAATCGCCTTCACCGGAGCTGGCATTTCTAAAGCCAGTGGTATACCTACTTTTGAAGAAATGCCCGGAATCAGAGACTACCTGACCCGGAACTATTTTCAAGAGGAGCCGCAGGAGTTCTACCAGAAGCTGTGGCAAATGTATGAAAGAATAAGCCAGGCAGAACCTAATCCTGCTCATCTGGCCCTGGCCCGCTATCAGATTCCGGTAATAACCATGAATATTGATGGCCTGCACCGTAAAGCCGGGACCAAAGAGCTAGTGGAAATTCACGGCAATCTGGACTATGTTTTTTGTCCGGTCTGTCAACGCCAATATCCTTTTACAGTAGTTAAAGACAATCATTTTTGTTCTGACTGCCGGGAGGTGCTGCAACCCAATGTCGTCTTATATGGCGACTGGCTGGCCCAGTTGCCCCAGGCCCTGGATCTGGTGGCTGATGCCGAACTGTTGCTGGTTATTGGCACTTCCTTTTATACTTCCACTGCCCGCTATGTTACCGAACGAGCTCGCCTGGCCGGGGCCAGGGTGGAGGTAATAAATGCGGAAGCGGAAAAAGTGCTGCCCGAACTACTGGACCGCCTTTTTAATGCCGAAAGGCATGCATAAGAATAGGGCCCTTTCGCCATCCTGTTAGTGAAATAACTGACAGGAGGTAAGGCCCATGATTATTACATTGCAGGCTAAAAGCCACTGGGTAGAACAAATGAAAAGCGAAATTACCATCAGGGAGTTTTCCCCCGTAACCATGGATGAGCCCGGAGATCTGGGCGGACAGGATTCAGCTCCCACCCCGATGGAATATGTCCTGGCTTCGTTACTGGGTTGTACCACCGTAATGGCGGTAATGATTGCGAAAGAAATGGCCATTAAAGTCAATGGTCTGATGATGCGGGCAGAAGGGGAATTAAATACCGATGGTATTATGGGTAAAGGAGATGTACCTCCCTATTTTACCCGGGTGAAACAGGAGATTAGCATTGATAGCACTGCCAATCAGGAACAGCTGGAACGCCTGGCCCAGCAAATCAAAAAACGCTGTCCGGTATATAATATGCTAAAAGCAGCCGGGACCGTGGTAGAGGTCAACTGGCAACCTGGACCGGCAGTTCCCTAGTCAGTTTCTTCCCATAACCAGACGGTATCCAGCTGCAGAGTATTTTTAATTCTGACAGTTAAGCGGGGACGATGTCCCAGTATTCTGGAGGCCCAGTGCAGGGCCTCTTTTTCGTCGGCAGCTACGAGGGGTAGTTTGGCTCGCTCAAGAAATCCGGTAGTTAAGGCATTGGCATAGGTGGCTGTCCAGTCAATCTTGTTGACCAGCTGCCGGGTGGTAAGATCAGCCAGTCCGATTCCATAGGCATTGCCCTGGGATGCCGGGGCCAGGTCCAAAACCAGAATCAGTTTGATCAGAGGAGAGGGAGCTGGTGCAGGTAGGCCGGGAATACCCAGGCGATTGATAACATGGGTATCCATTCCAGTGCCACTAAAACATTTCCCGATTTCCTCCACCATCAGCAAATCGATCTCTGACCAGGGCAGACGGGGTTGCCAGCCTTTAACCCGGGCCAGTAATTGTGGTTCTTCTGCCAGAATTTCTGCAGGAGTAAGAGCCACCAGGTCGGCCAGTTCCTGATAGGCGTTTTCCAGAATGGCTATGCCTCCCCAGATCGGCAGGCGGGTAAGCAGCAGCCGGGCGGCTTCACCCAGACGCTGGCTTAAGCTCTGGGGGCCGCCAGCATGTAAGGCTGCTGCTCCAGCAGGACCGCCCATACCCAGAGCCAGCATTTTGACCAGACCGCTCTCCCAGGGACCAGTAAAAGAAGTATGAGGTTTAACCCGGTTAATTAACAGAATAGCATTGGTGGGCAGCGGTAATTCCAGGGTAAATATCGGGGTGCCATTCTTCAGCCTGTCAGTTTCCCGGGTAACAACCCCGGGATATACCGGGCAGCCCATAGTGTCAGCACTAATACCCAGTTCAGCCAGGACCCGCAATTGTCCTTCAGCGGTACTACCGCCATGACTGCCCATGGCGGCAATCAAATAGGGAGTAACCTGACGCTGACGCAAAAAATCCAGAATTTGTTTGAGCAGGGTGGGTAAAACGGCTATGCCCCGGCTGCCTACCGGTATGGCCACGGTAGCTCCGGCTGCCAGGGGCTGCTGCTGCCATAACCTTTCCAGTCCGGCCTGTAAAACTGCCGTCGGGTCAGTCAGACGAGGCCGGGGAAAACTTAAGGTGACTTTTTGCCAGTGTTGTTCTTGCAATTTCATCATCTCCCAACCAGAGGATGGTAATCAGATCGGCAGAAAGGGCAGAAAGCTTTTGCCAGGGCGGCTGGCGATACAGGTTCAAGGCCGGGAGAGGCCAGACAGGATCCAGGTCAGGATTCAGGGATTGCCAGGTGTGGCGCAAAACCTTTGTCAGCAGTTCCAGTGGTGAGTAGCCACACTGACCCAGGAGCTCCAGTTCCTTCAGTAAGCCAAAACCATGTCTGACTCCTGTGGCCCCGGCATCACTGCCTGCTACTACCGGCACTCCCAGTTGCCGGGCCAGTTCTACCATTTGCATTTGCCTATCCAGGCTGCGGGCTGCTACCGGATAGGCCGGGGCCTGAGCGGCTACCGGAGCCAGAGTGGGGACCCAGTAAATGCCCTTTTGCGCTAGCTGGATCAGGGTGGATTCGGTGAGGAAGTAACCATGTTCCAGACTGTGTACCCCGCAACTGGCAGCTAAGGCACTGGCTTCAGCACCGCTGGCATGTACCATGAGGGGTAATCCTGCCCCATTGGCCTGAGCTACTAAAGCGGACAATTCCTTCTCTGTAAACTGGCAGGGCCCGACCTGGCCGTATTCGGTAAAGGAAATAATGCCTGAGAGCATCAGTTTCAGGTGCCGGGAGCCATTGGCTCTAATTTGTGTCGTCAGCTCGCCCCAGGGAGGCATGGCATTACGCCCCAGGGGATGGGCAAAGGCAGTACCATATCCCCCTTCCCGACAGTAGGCGGGATGGGTGGTATGTATATAAAAAAGGCTGTCCAATTGGGCGGCGAGACGATGGGCCCAGCCCTGGCGGTCCCCGCCATCCCGGGCTGCCAGCACACCGGCTCTGGCCATCGATTCCAGATTAGTTTGCCACATATGGTGCATACCTGTTTCGTCGTTCCAGCGGGCCCGGGCAGCTGCAAAATCCACCCCGTCTAGAGCCAGATGGACATGGGCATCTGCCAGCGGGGTGAGGGCATAACAATCAGCATAGGTTGTATCGGGAGCAGGTAAGTCCGCAGGGTAAGCCTGCCAGGGAATGAGCCGCTGGAGTTTGCCTTTTTTTATTTCCAGAACCACCGGGGTTTCCACAGGTTGATTCATACCACAGCTAAGAAACCCCGATAACAGCAGAAAGTGGCTGACCACGTATCTCTACACCCTCCTGTTTTTGCAAATTATTATATAATATAAAGGGAAGGATTGCTACTATTGCAAAAGTATGTGAGAATAGATATATAAGAGCACAGATTAGAGGAGGGTGTGGCATGCTGGCAGACAAGGAGAGTTTTAAGCAGGCATTTCTCGAGAAACTGGCAGCTTTGTTTGGCAAAACGCTGGAAGAAGCGACAGAGCAGGAGAAATATCAGGTGCTGGGACATCTGGTGCGGGAAGCCATTTACCAGCGCTGGGTGGAATCCAAACGACGACATGCCCAGCAACAGACAAAACAGGTTTATTATTTTTCCCTGGAATTCATGTTAGGGCGTCTATTGAGCAATAATCTAATCAACCTGGGCTGGCAGGAGAACTGGCAAGCGGCTTTACAGGAACTGGGAGTGGACTATTCCCTGCTGGAAGAAGTGGAACCGGATGCAGGCCTGGGAAATGGCGGTTTAGGCCGACTGGCAGCCTGTTTTCTCGACTCCCTGGCATCGCTGGGACTGGCTGGCCACGGTTGTGGTATCAGATATAAATACGGGCTGTTTGAACAAAAACTTGTTAATGGCTATCAGGTAGAGCTGCCGGAAAATTGGCTGAAAGAAGGGAATGTCTGGGAAACCCGGCGGGCGGATAAAGCAGTTAAGGTGCGCTTTGGTGGTCAGGTCAGGGTGGAGGAAAAACAGGGCCGGTTGAATTTTATTCATGAAAACTATGAGGAAATAATAGCAGTGCCTTATGACATTCCCATCATCGGTTATCGCAATGATTGTGTTAACACCCTGCGTTTATGGAGTGCAGAAGTGGCCAGGACGGAATTCGATTTCGCCTGTTTTAGCCGAGGGGAATACCTGAAGGCAGTAGAATATAAATATGCGGTGGAGGCTATTTCCCAGGTACTGTACCCGGATGATAATACATATAAAGGACGGGAACTGCGCTTAAAACAGCAATACTTCTTTGTCTCTGCCGGTATACAGAGTATCTTGCGCTATTTCAAAAAATGCTACGCCAATCAGTGGCATTTGCTGCCGGAAAAAATCGCTATCCAGGTTAATGATACCCATCCGGTACTGGTAATTCCTGAGTTAATGCGGATACTTATGGATGAAGAAGGGCTGGGCTGGGATGAAGCCTGGGATATAACCACTAGAACCGTGTCTTATACCAACCATACCATTCTGGCTGAAGCCCTGGAAAAATGGCCTATTGAGCTGTTCAAACAGCTTTTGCCCAGGATTTACATGATCGTGGAGGAGATAAATGAACGTTTTTGCCGGGCTCTCTGGGGGAGATATCCCGGTGATTGGGAGCGTATCCACCGGATGGCGGTAGTGGCAGACGGTTATGTAAAAATGGCTCATTTGGCTCTGGCTGGTAGTTACCGGGTCAATGGAGTGGCCAGAATTCATACAGAGATCTTGAAAACCAGGGAAATGCGGGAGTTTTACGAGTATTTTCCCGAAAAATTCACTAACAAAACCAATGGTATTACCCATCGCCGCTGGTTGTTAAAAGCTAATCCGCAGCTGGCGGAACTGCTTACAGAAGTGATTGGGGATAGCTGGATCCGGGAACCGGAAGAACTGAAACGTCTGTTACCCCTCGTTGATAACCGGGATTTACAGGAGAGGGCGGCATCTATCAAGCGTCAGAACAAGGAAAGGATGGCCCGGTTTATTTACCAGCATTGTGGTCTGAAAGTAGACCCGGCTTCTCTGTTTGATGTTCAGGTGAAACGTATTCATGCATATAAGCGCCAACTCTTAAATATTCTGCATGTACTGGACTTGTACCTGCGCTTGCTGGATGAGCCCAACCTGGACCTGGTACCCCGTACCTTTATTTTTGGCGGTAAAGCAGCACCCAGCTATTATATGGCTAAAAGTATTATTAAACTTATCAATACAGTTGCCGAGAAAATCAACAATGACCGCCGCTTTAATGACCGTTTACAGGTTTGTTTTCTGGAAAACTACCGGGTTTCCCTGGCGGAGCTGGTCATGCCTGCGGCTGAGGTGAGTGAACAGATCTCAACGGCAGGAAAAGAAGCTTCGGGTACAGGCAATATGAAATTCATGATGAATGGAGCTATTACCATAGGAACCCGGGATGGTGCCAATATTGAAATTGGAGAAGCAGTAGGAGAGGATAATATTGTCTTCTTTGGGCTTACTGCAGACAGGGTAATGCACTATTATGAACATGGCGGTTACAGTTCCTGGTATTTATATAATTCCCTGCCGCGGCTAAAACGAGTGGTGGATTCCCTGATCAATGGCTTTTTGCCCGCTGCCAGGGAAGAATTCAGCAATATTTATTCCAGTTTGACCCACAGTGATGAGTTTTTTGTCCTCAAGGACTTTTTGCCTTATGCCGAAGCCCAGGCTAAAATCGACAATTTATACCGGGATTTCCAGCGCTGGCAACGTATGAGCTTGACCAATATCGCCTGTTCGGGCCGTTTTTCCAGTGACAGAACCATCAGGGAATATGCCGGGGAAATCTGGGGACTGCTCTGATTGCTGCAAAAAATAGCAATCCAGGCCTGTTTCTGCTATAATACAAGGGTAAAGTAAGCGAGGGCGGAGGACGGAGATGGAGATAATTATCAGCCACAGCAATACGGATTTCGACGGGCTGGCAGCCATGGTGGCTGCCAAAAAACTGCATCCGGAAGCTGTTCTGGTGGCAGCTGGGAAAATGTGCCGCAATGTAGAAGAGTTTATGGCCCTTTATAAAGATACTTTTCAGATCAGAAAGGCAAAAGAAATTCCGTTAAATAAAGTCAAGAAAGTGATTGTTGTTGATACCAAAACCGCTTCTCGCCTGGGACCAGTGGCTAAAATCATCGGTAAACCCGGCCTGGAAGTGATTATCTATGACCATCATCCCCGCAATGAAGAGGATGTAAAAGGCCAGGTGGAAGTGGTGGACCAGGTGGGGGCCACCACCACCTTGCTGGTGGAGGAAATCCAAAGGGCGGGCTTGCCTCTGCATCCATTGGAAGCCACTTTGCTGGCCATCGGTATTTATGAAGATACCGGCTCCTTGACCTTTACCACAACCACGGCCCGGGATGCGGCAGCAGTGGCATATTTACTTCGCCAGGGAGCTAACCTGAAGCTCCTGGCGGAATTCATTGAACGCCCCCTGACGGAAAGCCAGAAACAGTTGCTTAACCGCCTGATCATCAATGCCCAGCATCATCTGGTCAATGGGGTCAAGGTGTTGCTCAGCCGTTCCAGCGGGGAGGAATTTATCAGCGGGCTGGCATTGCTGGTGCACAAGCTGGGGGAAATAGAAGCAGTGGATGTGATCATTGCGGCAGTAGAAATGGAAGATCGGGTGCAAATTGTAGCTCGCAGCCGCTGCGAAGGGGTGGATGTGGCTGACTTGCTGGAACCCTTTGGTGGGGCTGGTCATGCCAAGGCAGCATCTGCAAGTGTGAAAGATATGACTTTGGATGAAGTTCTCAAGCAACTGGAACAAATCATGAAAGAACGGATCCGGCCCTTGCTAACTGCCCGGGATCTGATGTCAGCTCCCGTTAAGACCGTTTTTCCTCATACCTCCATTGACGAAGCCGGGAAAATCATGTTACGCTATGGCCATTCCGGCTTACCTGTTGTCAATGAAAACCTGGATTTGGTGGGGATTATCTCCCGGCGGGACATTGATAAAGCCCAGCTGCACAATCTGGGGCATGCTCCGGTCAAAGGCTATATGAGCCGTAAGGTGATTACCATTGAACCGCATGTACCTTTGCCGGAAATTCAAAGATTATTGATTGAACATAATATTGGCCGCCTGCCGGTGGTTGAGCAGGGACGGCTGGTAGGTATCGTTTCCAGGACCGACGTTCTGCGAACTCTACACGGGGATTTATTGCCCCATCGCATTCAGGCCGTTTATTTGCCGGAAGAGGACGCCAGCGGGGAGCGCAAGACCATAAAACAGCTTTTGCAGGAGCGCTTGCCGGCGGAAATCACTGATTTGCTGGCTAAAATCAGTTATGTAGCGACCAAAAATCACCGTCAGGTTTATGTGGTAGGCGGTTTTGTACGGGACCTTTTGCTGGGAGTGGAAAACTTTGATATTGATCTGGTGGTAGAGGGGGATGGTATTGCTTTTGGTCAGGAACTGGCCGAGTTTTTCTGCGGCCGTGTCCGTACCCACGAAAAATTCGGCACGGCCATAGTCATCCTCCCCAATGATTTTAAAATCGATGTGGCCACCGCCAGAACGGAATACTATGAATACCCCGCTGCCCTGCCCAGGGTGGAAAAATCTACCTTACGGGAGGATTTGTACCGCCGCGATTTTACCATCAATGCCATGGCCATCGATTTGTCCCGGGACAACTTTGGTCAGCTGGTGGATTATTTTGGCGGTCGGCGGGATTTAGAAGAAGGGGTGATCCGGGTTCTCTATAATCTTTCCTTTGTAGAAGACCCCACCAGAATTTTACGTGCCATCAGGTTTGAACAGAGATATAATTTCCTAATGGAGACTACCACTTTGCGGCTGGCGCAACAGGCTATTAAGGATCAGTGGTTGACCAAACTATCCTATGACCGGATCAGGGAGGAACTGAAACATATTTTTAGTGAGGACAATCCTTCCAAGGCTATTTTCCGCATGCAGGAATTAGGTCTCTGGGACCTGATTATCCCGGAGCTTAATCTGGACCAGCAATGTTGTCTGGTATTGGAGGCCTTACCCAGGGAGATTTTATGGTTGAAGGAACAAGCGGTAGGCAAGGAGGCATTCCAGCCCTGGCTGGCTTATATGATGGGGTTGTTGTACCGTTTGCCTGTGGCCCAGCAGGAAGAGGTAGTGGAAAGAATGCGGCTGGCAGCGGTAGAACGGGACACTATCCTCGCTGCCATGAAAGCCTGGCCCCAGGTACAGCTGCTGTTGCGGGAATGGCCCCAGATTACCCTGGGCCGATTGGCTGCCCATCTGGATGAATTGGGCTGGGAGGCAGGAGCTTTTTTCCTGGCGGCCACTCAAAAACCGGGTCCCCACGGCATGTTGCAGGCCTATTATGCCCGCAGGCGCGAATTAAAACTGCATATCAGCGGCAATGATCTTATTCAGCTGGGCATTCCCAGAGGACCTGTATATCGTACAATCCTGGCCGAGATCCGCCGTTCTAAACTGGATGGGAAAGCGGTGACGCGAGAGGATGAAATACAATTGGCCAGAGAAATAGCAAGGAGAGAGGGATTTAATGTTTAATGATTTATATTCCTTAATTGCGAGTATACCAGGTTTATTATTGGGTTTTGCTTTCCATGAATTTGCCCATGCCTGGGTCGCCTATAAACTGGGAGATGATACAGCGGCAAGGGAAGGGCGGTTAAATATAAATCCTCTTTCCCATCTGGATCCAGTGGGTACATTGTTGCTCATCTTTACCGGTTTTGGCTGGGCCAAACCGGTTCCTGTCAATCCAGTGCGCTTTACCCGCCGAATAGATATGCGGACAGGGATGATGCTGGTAAGCCTGGCTGGTCCGCTGACTAATGTCTTAATAGCCTTGCTGACAGTAATTAGCTGGGGGTTGTTGGTCCGTTTTGGAATTGAACTATCTCCTGTCCTTGAAATCATTTTGCAGGGAATTCTCAGTATCAATGTAGGTTTGGCAGTTTTCAACCTTCTGCCCATTCCGCCTCTGGATGGCTCCAAAATCCTGTTTGGTCTGTTGCCTTATCGCTATACCCGCTGGCTGGAACTGCTGGAACAGTACTCCTATCCAATTCTTTTCTTGATGCTGCTAACAGGTTTTCATCGGGTTCTTTTAGTTCCCTTGCGGGATGTATTAATTACTTTCTTGCAACTTGTAGCCAATTTACTAGTCTAGCATAGATGGGGAAAGGAGCACAGTCAATGCAGAGAAAAACCATACTTAGTGGCATGCGGCCGACCGGGCGCTTGCATATCGGTCATTTAAGTGTTCTGGAAAACTGGGTTAAACTACAGGAAGAAAATGATTGCTACTTTATGGTAGCTGACTGGCATGCAATTACCACTGCCTTTGAACATACCGAACAAATAGCGGCCAATACCCGGGAACTGGTACTGGATTGGCTGGCTGCTGGTCTGGACCCGGAAAAGGCGGCCATCTTTGTGCAAAGCAAAGTGCAGCAACATGCGGAACTACACCTGGTTTTTTCCATGATCACTCCTATTTCCTGGCTGGAAAGGGTGCCTACTTATAAAGACCAAATTCAACAGTTTGGTGACCAGGGGAAGGATATCAACACTTATGGTTTCCTGGGCTATCCTTTGCTGCAGGCGGCTGATATCCTCGTCTATCTGGCCGATGCTGTTCCGATCGGGCAGGACCAGTTACCCCACCTGGAGTTGACCCGGGAAGTAGGGCGCCGCTTCAACTATCTCTATCAGACCCAGCTCTTTCCCGAGCCTCAGGCTATTTTGGGGGAGGTTCCCCTTTTGCCGGGTCTGGATGGACGGAAAATGAGCAAATCCTATGGCAATGATATTAGCATGGTAGAAGAGCCGGAAAGCCTCTGGCAAAAAATCCGACAAATGGTCACAGATCCGGCCCGTGTTCGGCGTCAGGATCCAGGCAATCCTGACGTATGTGTGGTTTATACCTATCAGAAAATCTACAATCCTGCGGCTATTGTGGAAATTGCCGAAGGTTGCCGTACCGCTGGTATTGGGTGTATTGACTGCAAAAAGCAACTGGCGGAACGTCTGAATGAAGTAATGACTCCTCTAAGGGAGAGGCGGAGACATTACAGTGAACAGGCGGGTCTGGTGGAAGAGGTTCTGGCTGCCGGGAGGGACAAGGCCAGCCGCAAAGCTGAGGCGACAATGCAACGGGTCCGGGAGGCATTGAAGTTTTAGAAAGGAAGAAGATGGTGGCCTACGAAATCCAGCTGGAAACATTTTCTGGACCTTTAGATTTATTATGTCATTTAATTGACAAAAACCAGATGAATATTTACGATATCCCCATTGCTACTGTGGTGGAACAGTATCTGGACTACCTGCAAGCCATGCAGGAACTGGATCTGGAGGTTACTTCCGAATTTCTGGTCATGGCCGCCAAGTTGCTGGCCATTAAAGCTAAAATGCTTCTGCCCCGGCCGCGCCTGGAAGGGGAGGAAGAGGACGAGCTGGTCTATGAGGAAGACCCTCGCGAGGAGCTGGTGGAAAAACTTCTGGAATATAAACAGTTCAAGGCTGTAGCCCAGCTTCTGGAAATACGGGAAAGAGAACAGGGCCAGATGTATTTTCGCCAGAACTGTCGCGAGCTGTATGAATATCTCTTTTGCCCCCGGAATCCACTGGCCGGGGTGACGCTGGAACAGCTGCTGGCAGCTTTAAAGCAAGTGCTGGAACGGGCTGAGGACCAGGAAGATCCCAAACCTGTTTCCTATACTCGGGAACAATTTTCGATACGGGATAAAATGCGGGAGATTTTGCGCCATCTGGTCCTCTACCCCGAAGGAATAACTTTTTCTTCCCTGTTTACCAGGCGATCCAGTCGAACCGAGGTTGTTACTACCTTTCTGGCTATTTTAGAGCTGTTTCGGCAGGGCAAGATTGCCCTTTTTCAAAGGCAGCTGTTTGGCGAAATTGAGATTAAAGGCAACAACACCATTATGATTGAGGAGGAACAGGAGTGACCACCCTCTTTTCCGAGGAATTACAGGCAGCCCTGGAAGCGGTTTTATTTGCTGCTACTGAGTCATTGACTGAGGAAAAACTGGCCACAATCCTGGGCATCAGCCAGGAAGAAGTGCAGGAACAGCTGCAAAAATTGCAGGAAGATTTGCAACGGCCGGAACGGGGATTAACGTTACTGCAAGGAACTGAGGGCTGGCGGCTGGTGACTAAACCAGTATTTGCTCATTATATTGAGCACTTGTTTCGCCCTCAGCAAAGCAATTTTTTATCAAAAGCAGCCCTGGAGACCCTGGCCATTATTGCCTACCGGCAGCCAATTACCCGGAGCGAAATCGAGCTCATCCGGGGAGTGAAAACTGAGAAGGCCATCAATACTCTGCTGGAAAGAGGCCTGATCAAGGAAGTAGGCCGCCGGGAGGGTCTGGGTAAACCTATCCTGTATGGAACAACCGAAATGTTTCTCAGCCACTTTGGTTTGCAAAGTCTGGCTGATCTACCCCCATTGGAGGAATTTCTTACCGCCCTGGAAGAATAGGGCGGTTTTTTTGCGGTTAAATTAACAAGGGATCGAAATTTAAGGGGGAAGTGCGGTGTCGGGCCTGTATTGGTTTCTTATCCTGGCCTTCATAGGCTTAGCTGGTTGGGCTCTTTACCGCCTGCCTGTATATCTGGAATTAAAAATAAAACGCACTGGAACAGAGAAAAAAATAATCTGGCGTTTAGCTCTGGCCAGGCAGGGATGGACTGTGCTTTATTCGGAATGGCCGGCTCAGGAACTCCACTGGCATAAAAAGCAATTGCGTTTTTTCTGGTCAGAAGTGTTGCGGGACTACCTGGGTACCAATCTGAACAATTACCTTTATACATTTGAACCCTGGTTTAACAGTTTGCGCCGTCATGCCCGCGTATTGAGATTGCGCCTGGAACTAGAAGGAGGGTGGCCTTTTGCCCCTCACTTAACTGGCCTCTTTTCTGGTCTGGTCTGGATAGGGGTAGCCCTGGTTAACCGGATGATCCCCCGCTTTTTCGCTCCATCTTCCCGTACAGCAGAATTTGCCTATCGGCCTGATTTCCTTGCCTCGGAATGGCAAATAGGTTTTTTGTGCATAGTAAACCTTTCCTGTGGTCATATTATTAATGCCGCCGGGAAAACGCTCTGGCGGTTATGGAAGTGTAAAAAAGGGGGAAAAGCTGATGGCAGACCAGCATCCCATTGAGGCATTGATGAAAACAGCAATGGAAAGCATCAAGGAAATGGTGGATGTAAATACCATAGTGGGTGATCCGGTAGAAACACCGGATGGGACGGTGATAATTCCCGTTTCCAGAGTATGCTGTGGTTTTGCTGCTGGCGGCGGGGAGTTTGAGCTTTTAGGTGGGGGCAACAAGAAAGATAACACCCAGGCCATACCCTTTGGGGGTGGTAGTGGTGCAGGAGTATCAGTACAACCGGTTGGATTTTTAGTAGTAGGTCAGAATCAGGTACGGCTCTTGCCGGTTGATGGAAATGCGGTGGTGGATCGATTGCTGGACATGGCTCCCGGTCTTCTGGAAAAAATACAGAACATTGTCAGTGGGAAAAAAAGCAAGGAAAAAGAGGAGAACAAGACAGATATCGGGGCGGGATTATAGTGATAGGGGCTTGTCCCCCTTTTTTCTTTGCGGTATAATTGTTGGTAAAATTTAATGCCACTAAAGGGGTAGGGTCGCATGGAATTACGAGCAGCTGTGGAAGCAATTTGGGCTAATCGTAAGTACAAGGTTTTGGATCCACGGCAGGTGATCAGCCATCTTAATGAAGAAGTGGCAGAAAGCCTAAAGGCTCTGTTACGGGGGGATGAAGAAAGCGCCCGCAAGGAGCTGGAAGATGCCCTTTCCTGTTTGTTTATTGCTCTGAAAGTAATGGATGTGGATCTGGAAGCTGCTATTGAGCGGCAAATAGCTCAGATGCAACGCAGTGCCCGCAATCAGTCAGAACGGGTGATGGTGATCAGGCCGGGAGAAGTGGAACTGCTGGTTCAGGGAGTGCGCAAAGGTGGTTGGTCCATCTGGGGTGAAGAAGATGTTGCAGAAGCGGAAAAAATAGCCAGAGAATTTGGTTTTGCTGTTATTTATGAATTATAAAAAGTTCTTTTCCTCCCGCTCAGAGCGTATATTGAAGGTAGCAAAAGTCGGGAGGTTTTTTTATGCTCAACTGGCTGTGGAGCGGTTTACTGCTTTGCGGTTTCCTCTTTGGGGCTATTAATGGGCAAATAGACCGGGTTCTTCAGGCTGCCTGGCAGGGAGCGCAACAGGCGGTGGAGCTGGCCCTGGGTTTGGTAGGCATTATGGCCTTCTGGCTGGGCATTTTGCGAATAGCTGAGGAAGCTGGGCTGGTAAATGGGCTGGCCAGGCTTTTGCGTCCTCTCCTGATCAGACTTTTTCCTGACGTTCCGGTGCAGCATCCGGCCATGGGCGCAATGCTGATGAATATTGCTGCCAATTTACTGGGCCTGGGCAATGCAGCCACCCCTCTGGGCCTGCTGGCTATGCAGGAGTTGCAAAAACTGAATGGCTACCGGGATGAAGCCAGTAATGCTATGTGTACATTTCTGGTACTAAACACCGCTTGTTTTACCTTGATTCCAACAACAGTCATTGCCTTGCGAGCCAAACTGGGAGCTCAGCAACCTACTGACATTATCGGACCCACGATGCTGGCTACATTGTTCGGGCTGGGAGCTGGCCTGCTGCTGGATCGCTGGTGGCGGAGGAGGCGATGGTGGTGATCACTGCACTGCAAGAGCTTTCCCGCTGGCTGGTGCCGTTTTTTCTGGTTCTGGTGATCTTAGTAGCGGCAGGTAAACGGATTAAAGCCTATGAGATTTTTATCGAAGGGGCAGAAAAGGGTTTTACAACAGCAATAAAAGTGATACCATATTTAGTGGCGATGCTGGTAGCCATTAATGTATTTCGGGCCTCCGGGGCCCTGGACTTTATCGGCAGAGCTTTGGCTCCTGTTCTTGGTTTATTTGATATACCACCGGATTTGCTGGCTTTGGCGATACTCCGCCCACTATCCGGTAGCGGTGCATTGGCTTTGAGTGGTGATATAATGAAGACATATGGCCCGGATAGTTTAATTGGCAGGATTGCTGCAGTTATGCAGGGTAGTACAGAAACTACTTTTTATATTCTGTCCCTTTATTTCGGGTCAGTGGGGATCAAGAAATTTCGGCATGCTCCCTGGGCAGGGTTAGTGGCTGATGCTGTGGCATTTCTGGCAGCAATTGTTATTTGTAAACAGGCTTTTGCTTAATAACAGGGGAGGAAAAAAGATGCCGCTGGAGAGATTGCAAAAAATCCTGGCTAAAGCGGGGATTGCTTCCCGGAGACGGGCAGAAGAACTGATTTTGGCAGGAAAAGTGAAAGTAAACGGCAAAGTGATAAAAGAACTGGGTTTTAAGGCTGATCCCGAGCGCGACCTGATCGAAGTTAATGGTAACAAGATAAAAATTAACGATGAGAAAATTTATATTTTATTATATAAACCGCGAGGTTATGTCACTACCGTCAGAGACCCGCAAGGGCGCCCTACGGTCTTACAATTGCTTAAGGATGTAAAGACCCGGGTTTTTCCCGTCGGTCGCCTGGATTATGACACGGAAGGACTACTTTTATTGACCAATGACGGTGAATTGACCTATGCTCTTACCCACCCGCGCTATAAAGTACCCAAAACCTATTTGGCTCTGGTAGAAGGGGTACCGGAGGAGGAAAAATTGCAGGCACTACGCCAGGGGGTCCCTCTGGAAGACGGGATGACGGCTCCGGCACAGGTCAGGTTAGCAGGCAAGGAAGGCAGAAGAGCCTGGCTGGAGATTACCATTCATGAAGGCAGGAAACGCCAGGTTAGACGCATGTGCCAGTACATAGGTCATCCGGTTCTATTTCTGAAACGTTCCAGCTTCGCTTTTTTAAATTTAAAAGGTCTTAAGAAGGGTGGATATCGTTATCTAAACAGTGAAGAGATCAGGAAACTCAGGCAAATAGCCAGGATTGAGAGGAAATAAATGGGGGAGACCGGGATGATTGTGCGTGAGGCAACCCGTGAGGATTTGTACGGGATTACAGCTTTATGGTATGAACTGGCTGTTTTCCATGAACAATACGGGGAACAATATCGGCTGGCGGCTGGAGCCAGGGAAAATTATTTTCGCTATCTCAATACGCTACTAGCAGATCCTACCAATTTTTTGATTCTGGCAGAAGAACATGGTGAGGTACTGGGTTTTTGCCATGGTATGTTGTTGACCCGGCCCCCAATTTTCACTATTACACGCCTTGGATTTATTTCTGAACTGGGAGTCCGGGCCAGTCACAGACGGCAGGGCATTGGACAAGCCCTTTTACGCGCTATTCTGGAGTGGTTTGAAAAAAACGGCGTGGAACTGGTGGAAATTGCTAATGCCCAGGAAAATGAAATCGCCCGTAATTTCTGGAGCAGTCAGGGATTTGTTCCCTATATGGAACGGCGGGCCTTCTGGCTTAATCGCTAAACAGCCTGGGCATGCATTATAAATCAAATCCAGAGGAGGTAGCTTATGAAAAACATCACCCTTGACTATGGCAAAGCACTAGCTTTTGTTCGTGAGGAGGAATTAAGCCAGCTGGCACCGGCTGTTAAGCTCGCTCACCAGCTGCTACATGAAAAGAAAGGACCCGGCCAGGAATTCACTGGCTGGGTTGAATGGCCACAAACCTATGATCGCCAGGAGTTTGAGAGAATAAAAAATGCTGCTGCCCGCATCAAGGAACAGGCAGATGCCCTGATTGTTATCGGTATTGGGGGTTCTTATCTGGGGGCCAGAGCTGCGATTGAACTGCTTGGCCACACTTTCCGCAATCAACTTAAGGCGGAGAAAAGACAGGCACCGGAAATTTATTTTGCCGGTAATAACCTGAGTCCGGTATATTTAAAACATCTATTAGAAGTACTGGAAGGTAAGGAGCTGGCACTAAACGTTATTTCAAAATCAGGAACCACAACCGAACCGGCGCTTGCTTTCCGCTTCTTCCGGGAGCTGCTGGAACGCAAATATGGGGTTGAAGGGGCCCGGGAACGGATATATGTTACCACTGACAGGAACCGGGGAGCTTTAAAACGCCTGGCTACCGAAAAAGGCTATGAAACCTTTGTTATTCCAGACGAAATCGGGGGCCGTTATTCTGTGCTTACGGCAGTGGGAATGTTGCCAATAGCTGCGGCCGGGATTGACATTGAGGAAATCATGGCCGGGGCGCGCGAGGCCATGGAGTTGTATGCTAACCAAAACCTGGAACAGAACCCGGCATACCAGTATGCAGCTCTACGTAATCTTTTGTATGCCAAAGGCAAGACTCTGGAAGTACTGGTCAGCTATGAACCCCAGTTACATTCCTTTGCCGAATGGTGGAAACAGTTATATGGAGAGAGCGAAGGTAAAGACGGCAAAGGTATCTTTCCTGCGGCAGTAGAGTTTTCCACTGACCTGCATTCCCTGGGGCAGTATTTACAGGAAGGTTTGCGCAATCTGTTTGAAACCGTTCTCATGTTTGAACAATCTACAGCAGAATTGTTCATACCCGAAGATCCCGATGACAGTGATGGCCTGAATTTTGTTAGCGGGAAGTCGCTTGATTTTGTCAATAAGCAAGCTTTTGCCGGCACTCTCTTGGCCCATGCTGATGGCGGGGTACCGGCACTGGTTGTCAATATACCTGCCAATAATCCATATTATTTTGGCCAGTTAGTCTATTTCTTTGAAAAGGCCTGTGGAATAAGTGGCTATTTACTGGGGGTAAATCCATTTAACCAGCCTGGTGTAGAGGCATATAAAAAGAATATGTTTGCTTTACTGGGTAAACCTGGTTATGAGCAATTACGCCAGGAATTATTAAAAAGGCTATAAAACAGGACACCCCGTTCCCCCTGTGGAACGGGGTTATATTTTTAGTCGATAACATTGTGGTGATGATGGGATAAACGAATGACATCACCACAACCATTACACTTGAATTCTGAAACCCAGCCCTTTTCATCCACTAAACGGGTGTTGAGATGCCGGAATTCTTCACTATCACAGATACCACATCCATGATCCATGTTGATTTCAATGCTCTTCCCCATGCTGTTCAACCGGAAAGTACCAAACTTTTTTACCCGTGGCATGGTTTCCCACCTCCCTGATTCTATTTTAAAATGGGAGGCGGGACTTGGCAAGTCCCAATTTAACCGTAGGGGTAAAGAGCATGGTCAAGATCTCTGTCCCATTTCTTGACTGCATAACCGCCATAATTGGCCAGGAGGTTACCGATCTCATTAATTTTGCTGTTATCTGATTCAATCGCTACCAGGGTATTGCCTTCCAGCACTTCTGTAGCCAGATAGTTAGCCTCCTCAGTATGAACTCCCAGGTAGGACAGAGCATCAGCAATGCTCTTGTCTGGTTGCATAATTGCATCCGCCAGGGGGCCAACAGCTGCGAAGGTACCATGCTTTTCGAGTTCCACTATTTCAACAGGATACAGCCCCTGCAGCGGAGCCAATGGTTCAGACTGGCCATAAATACGACTGGTATACAGGAGTATCCCTTTTGGGCCTCCTAATACCTCTTCATTATCGGATTTTAGCTTAGTAACTACGGAAACCTGATCTGGTCCGAGAAACGGACTGATTTCTTGAACGGCTTTAATGGCATCACCGGCATTGTTAAAAAGAGCTGTTACTACTCTTTTCATAATCACACCTCCAGTAATAGCATTTCTTTTCTGATAAGTTTTCATGTATGGAAGCAGTCTCACTGGTAAATACTACTACAACGAAGGAGGGAGAATAATGCCACGCTGCAATAATTGTGGAAACACAGTGAACTTCTCCAGTTCCCTGATTCCTCCACCTGTCCCCGAGGCCTGTGGTCCCCCGACTGGCCTTTATGCTAATTTTGACGATGAGGGTTTTATCAGTACTATGGAGGCAACGGGAGCAGATCTGGACACGGCGCAACTGGCCTATGAAAACCCCAGGCGGTACTTTGATACTTGCGGGTTATGTGGCTCCAGAGACCTGACCTGGTAGAAAAAAATCCCCTGTCCGGCAGGAAAAGTGCCAGACAGGGGAGAATAATTTTTTTAGCTTCAGGGAAGGGAGAAGGAGAAAATGCGTCAGCGCTTAACACAGGGGCTAATTCAGGTTTATACAGGGAATAGCAAAGGAAAATCTACGGCTGCCTTTGGCCTGGCTTTACGGGCTATTGGTCATGGTTTTAAAGTTTATATTATTCAATTCATGAAAGGTAGCGGTTATTATGGGGAGCTAGCTACCTGGCATCGCCTTTATCCTTACATTCAATTCAGCCAGTACGGTCGTGGCTGTCCCTACAGTCACCTTATTCGCCAGGGGGAAGATTCTTGCCGGGGATGTGGTCAATGCTTTGTCAAAAAAGGGGAAGCTACAGCCGAAGATATAAGACAAGCTGCCATGGCTTTAGAAAAAACTAGAAAGATTATGGCTACCGATGAATTTGATATTATTATTTTAGATGAAGTACTAAATGCAATTTATTTTGAGCTAATTTCCACGAAAGAAGTTCTAGAACTGATCAATAATAAGCCTCCTCTGGTGGAGTTGGTCCTAACCGGGCGTAATGCTCCGCCGGAAATCATTGCAGCGGCCCATCTGGTTACAGAAATGAAAGAGATAAAGCACCCATTTCAACAGGGAATTTCAGCGAGAAGGGGTATTGAGTATTAGAAAAAGTTTGGAGGTTTATCTATGGTTAAATCTCTGGAAAATAACCAAGTTGTAATATCACCGGTACGGGCGAGAATTCGCCTGGATTTTAAAGGGACTGGAAAGAAAGCTTTATTTGGAGGTAAGTCTCCAGAAAAAATGGCTGAAGAAATCCGGGATCAGCAGGCAGCATTGCTGCGGAACGTACCCTGGCAAGGGGTAATTGTCGAAGAAATAGACATGGGTCTAGACATCTATACCGTGACTGATGAAGTGGATGGCAGGGAAATGGCCTTTGCGCCCTTGATTATAACTGTCCGCTGTGATACCCTTGAGGAGATTTTGCCCTTTATTGTGCGAGATGAGTTTCGCAAGATTGAGATCCTTGCTCCTGCGGACTTTGTCATGGATAGGTTGGAAATAGAACGACTGCTGTTTCGTCTTTTTACTGAATTGAAGAGAACCAAAGAATTATGGGAGAAACGTCTAAACAATCGATAATCAAACAAATTTTTACATAAGAGACCAGGAGGCAGGCATATGATATTGCGGGAGGGATTATTATGCCTGCCTGGGATTATGTATTTCGAGCTATTACGGCAGTAGCCATCTTAACAATTTTGAGCATAGGCTTTTATCAATTGTGGGACAATTCAATACCAATGGAGGGGTATTTTAAAGTCTCAGCCTTTTTAGAAAATCATCATGACCCCAAGGGACATATATATTACTCTGAAGAAGCTATATCTGTTTTTAGCACCGAACAAAATCAAGCAGATTATTACTGGCGCCTCATACCTGAAAACTTTAGCCAATCAGCTGCAATAATAGTAGAAAGAAATGGTATAGCGATTGCAGATTTTTTACTGGGGGAGGTAACTATACCCTCCCAGAACCGTGATCGCATTACGATTTATAATAGACTTAATAAAACAATAACTGTGCAGGTTGAGAAATGGACTGAACGGGGCAGAGTAAGCAAGGGGCAATTGTCAATAAAAGCAGGTCAGCGGGCGGAAATATTCACCGAGTGATATTGCTTGTATACAAATTGTTAGATATAATTAATTAACGCTACAGAGAGTTTAATGAGGTGATATCGTTGGTTCATGCACCAACTGGCAGCAAGCGAATTGCCGCTGTTGCAATTCGTATGGCGTTAACATCCGACCGAGAAGAAGAAAAAAATTTGAAAAACGAATTTGCCAAAATTGGGATAAAAACTGCAGCAGTAGATTATGGTGGTGAGTTTGTACCTTCAGTGGCAAAAATCGTAGAGAGAGCTGTTGTGGCAGCTAAACGAGAAGGCGTTATCAAAGATACCCATGCCGACGAAGGAGCGGTTGCAGGTGCAACCCGAGAAGCTCTGGCTCAAATCATGCCTAAAGCAGTTGGGTTAAACGTAGGTGGCAAAATTGGTATTGCTCGTTATCAAGACCATATTAGCGTAGCCGTTTTCTTTGGTATAGGACTTTTACATTTGGATGAGGTCGCTATTGGTTTAGGCCACCGCGCAGCCCCAC
This sequence comes from Carboxydocella sp. JDF658, assembly GCF_002049395.1. Classification (NCBI taxonomy): domain Bacteria; kingdom Bacillati; phylum Bacillota; class Clostridia; order Eubacteriales; family Clostridiales Family XVI. Incertae Sedis; genus Carboxydocella; species Carboxydocella sp. JDF658. The sequence continues at coordinate 167,248 of NZ_BDLR01000023.1, forward strand.
AATAAAAACAAAAAACTATTGACACGTTTATTCTCTGTGTGTTATTATATGCAAGCGTCGGGGGACAAGTTCCCCCGATGAAAAAATAAAATTTGTAGTTGACAAAAAAGCTACCGATGTGATATTATAACTAACGTCGCTGATGCGAGGTTCGAAGTTGGATGTTCGAGGTTCGAATCCGGGAAGAGGTCATACTGAGGTTGATTAGAGGCGAGCAGATAACGCAGTAATGCGAAGCCTATAATCAACCGAAAAGAACAGATCCTTGAAAACTGAACAGGATGTTCTACACCGTAAAACGGACTCGTCAGTTTCGAGTTTCTATTAATTTCGGATGAAAACTTTTCGAGATATATTCGGAGAGTTTGATCCTGGCTCAGGATGAACGCTGGCGGCGTGCCTAACACATGCAAGTCGAGCGGAGCC
>NZ_BDLR01000024.1:0-201 GCF_002049395.1 Carboxydocella sp. JDF658
CGAGTGGTTGTGCGCCGAAAATGTCCGGGGCTAAGCCTGTCACCGAAATCGCGGCTTCAGCCTGATGAAGGTTGAGGGGTAGGGGAGCGTTCCATGGGCGGAGAAGGCATACCGAGAGGAGTGCTGGAGCGCATGGAAGTGAGAATGCCGGTATAAGTATGCGAAAAGGCAGGTGAGAATCCTGCCCGCCGAAAACCTGAG
>NZ_BDLR01000025.1:0-77694 GCF_002049395.1 Carboxydocella sp. JDF658
GGAGTATCGGTTTCTACCGTTTCCCGGGTACTAAATAACAGCAAACCGGTAAGTTCGGAAATCCGGGCCCGGGTTCTGGCGGCAGTAAATAAATTGAACTTTCAGCCCAACTCCCTGGCCCGCAGTCTGGTTCTGAAAAAAACCAGGCTGATCGGGGTTTTGGTCCCGGATATTGCTAACCCCTTTTTCCCGGTGGCTATCGCCGGGATTGAGGAAATTGCCAGTATGTATGGCTACAATATCCTGTTGTTCAACACTTTCGGGCAGATTGAGAAAGAATTGCAATATCTCAATATTTTAAAGGAAAAACAGGTAGATGGTATTATTAAAATGAGTACACAGGTTACAGAAAAACACGAGGAATATTTTGCAAGCACTTCTATTCCTATGGTAGTTACCAGCAATTGTACCGAACGGGAAGATGTGCCCTGTGTAGTAATCGATGATGTGAGAGCTGCCTATGATGCTACCTCCTATCTGATTTCCCTGGGACATAAGCGAATCGGCATGATTAGTGGCCCGCTGGATGACAGTGCCGGACGGGATCGTTTTTTGGGCTATCAGCAAGCAATGCTGGAACACAAACTTAATATTGACTTCAACTTGCTCAAACAGGGGAACTTCAAGGTGGAGAGCGGCAAAAAGGCAATGGAAGAAATTTTGCGGACTGTAGCCAGAGAGGAGTTGCCAACCGCCATTTTTGCAGCCAATGATGAAATGGCGATAGGCGCTATTGGAGTGCTACTGGATAATGGGCTAAGAGTGCCGGAAGATATCTCGGTGATGGGTTTTGATGATATTTTTATTGCCCCTGTTTTCCGACCGGCTTTGACCACAGTGAAGCAGCCTATATATGATATTGGGGCGGTAGCCGCCAGAAAACTGGTAAAGCTAATTGAAGGAGAAAAATTAAGTGAAACAAAGACAGTCTTGCCCTATCACATAATAGAACGTAATTCTTGCCGTAGAATATAAATTTTTTTAAGGTGTAGGAAAACGGTTTCCTAATTAGGGGGTGAGATGGCAAATAAAAAGGTGGTGTTTAGTTTCATTTAAAAATCAATTTAGATGGAGGAGGAGAACAAATGTCGAAGTGGAGAAAGGTAACCAGTATCGCCCTTGCCGCTGTCATGGCTTTTTCTCTCACTGCCTGCGGTACCGGCAAGCAAGCAGCAGAAGCACCCAAAACTGAGAACAAGCAAGCTACTGAACAACCGGCAGAAAAGGTAAAACTCATTTACGCTCGGGGTAAAGATGTCACCGGTGCTACCGAAAAAATTGTAGAGGCATTCGAAAAGAAATACCCCAACATTGATGTGGAATTCCGGGAAATGCCGGCTGATACCGGGCAAAGCCATGACCAGTATGTAACCATGTTCAGTGCCAAATCTTCTGAAATCGATGTTTTTGACCTGGACGTAATTTGGCCTGCTGAATTCGCTCAGGCTGGCTATCTCTTGCCCCTGGATCGGTTTATTGAAAAAGATCAGATTGATATGAGTAAGTACATCAAAGGTGCTGTCGAAGCCGGTAACTACAATGGTCAGCAGTGGACCATGCCCAAGTTTATTGATACCGGTTTGCTCTACTACCGGAAAGATATCGTGAAGCAGCCGCCCAAAACCTGGGATGAGCTGATCGCTCAAGCTCGTCAGTACAAAGGGAAAGGCGGAACTCAGTTTGGCTACCTGATGCAAGCCAAGCAATATGAAGGTCTGGTCTGTAATTTTGTAGAGTTCAATGCTGCTTATGGTGGTAAGATTCTGGACGAAAATGGCAATGTAGTCATCAATAACCCCAATAGCATCAAAGCCTTAAAGAAAATGATGGAAATCGTCAAGTCTGACATTGTGCCCAGGAATATCACTACCTTTACCGAACTGGAATCTCACACTGCCTTCATTGAAGGACAGGCACCTTTCATCCGCAACTGGCCCTATATGTATGCCCTGGCCCAGGACAAAACCCAGTCCAAAGTTGTAGACAAAGTGGCTATCGCTCCGCTGCCGGCAGGGGATGCTGGTTCTGCTGCTACCCTGGGTGGCTGGATGACCGGTATTAACAAGTACACCAAACATCCCAAGGAAGCCTGGGAGTTTGTTAAGTTCATGACTGGTCCGGAAGGCCAGAAGATCACTGCTATCTATGGCGGTTCTGCTCCTACTCTGTTGCCTGTTTATGATGATCCGGAAGTGCAAAAAGCCAGCCCGCTCTTCGCCAATAAAGACTTCATTAATGGTGTAAGTGCAGCTGTGCCGCGTCCTAGTTCCCCCATCTATCCCAAGATTTCTGAAATCATCCAGATCGAAGTCTCCAAGGCTCTGGCCGGTCAGCAAACTGCTGAGCAGGCAGTTCAGAACATGGAGAAGAAAATGAAAGAGGCCATTGGCAAATAAAATACCATGAAAGCGCTGTTGAGGGAGGGATTTCCTCCTCCCTCAACAGCGGGTTTTCATGGTTTTTTTTCTCACCTGAAAGGTTGTAAAAAACAGGAAGTTGGTGAATGCGATGAAACCGGGTAAAGGCAAAGGCTTATCGGAAAAACAGATAGGTTATCTGATGGTATTGCCTGCACTCCTGATGATTACGGTTATTGCCATCTGGCCAGTGCTGCGTTCTTTCTGGCTGAGTATGTTTGATATTCGCCTCAATGACCCGGCCCGGACGGCTGTACATCTCAATTACGGGCTGGATATGGAAAGATATGTGGAAACCATGCCGGCTCTAATCCGGGTGTTAAATAAAAAGAGCGCAGAGGCAGCCGGAGAGGCTCTAACTGCCCTGACGGATTTGAAAACAGCAGCGGAAAATTTGCAAAAGGAATTGAACCGGGATCCAGAAATTGCTAAAAGATATGAAGAGATTGACAAACTGCTCTATGATTTTCAGCCTGTGCCTGAACAGTTAAAATATCTGGAAGTAAAAAAAGAACAAGCAATCTTGATTAAAACCCAGCTGGCCAGTATGCAGGGAAAAATTGATGCCTTAAGCAAAGCTAAAACCATCGAAAAACCCGAGGAAATCCTCGGTCCACTGCAGGGATTGCGGGCAGCTATGATTGAACCAAACTATCTCGGTCTAACCTACTACAAAACCTTTTTCAAGGAGCCCCGGCTCTGGGCAGCTCTATTTAATACCTTTTTCTTTACGGTTGTTTCAGTATTTATTGAACTGGTGCTGGGCCTGTGGATTGCCCTGCTGATCAATAAACAGTTTAAAGGCCGCGGACTGGTCAGGGCAGCAGTGCTGATTCCCTGGGCCATTCCCACAGTAATCTCGGCCTTAATGTGGAAATTTATGTACGATGGACAGAACGGAATCGTAGCCAGGTTTTTTGAAACCATTGGCCTGGTTAATGATATGAGTGTGTTGTTAACCACCAAATGGGGGGCTATGTTCTCGGTTATCTTTGCTGATGTGTGGAAAACTACGCCCTTTATGGCGTTACTCTTATTTGCCGGTTTGCAGACCATTCCTGACTCTCTCTATGAATCAGCGGAGGTAGAGGGGGCCAGCAAAACCCAGCAATTTTTCTACATTACTTTGCCTATGCTGAAATCCACCATTCTGGTAGCGCTCCTGTTCCGGACCCTGGATGCGTTCCGGGTCTTTGACCTGATTTATGTACTAACCGGCGGTGGCCCGGCTAACTCTACTGAAACCATTTCCATCTATGCTTACAAAACCATGTTTGCGCAGATGAATTTCGGGGCCGGTTCTGCTCTCTCGGTCATAGTCTTCCTGTGTATAGCTATTATCAGTTTGATTTTCATCAAAGTTCTCGGCGCTGACCTGATCGGCGATAATCGAGGCAGGTAGGGGGTGGCAGCAAATGATTCAGAAAAAGGCAGGGCCGTTGTTTTATCTCTTTCTGGTTGGTTTCCTGTTTGTAATCATGTTTCCCTTTTTATGGCAGTTAGTCGCTTCCATCAAACCGCCCGGTGAACTGTTTGGAGACAGGGCTTTTAATGTACTGATTGAGAATCCCACCATTGAAAACTATATCCGGGTCTTCAGTGCTCGACCCTTTGGCAGATATCTCTGGAACAGTTTCGTAGTAGCTTCCACTACCACTCTGGTCAGTATTGTTATCGCCTCAATTGCTGCCTATGCTATTGCCTGGGTAAAATTCAGCGGCAAAGCCATCGTACTGGGGATAGTGCTGGCGGTATCCATGTTCCCTCAAATCGCTACCATTTCTCCCATCTTTCTGTTTTTACAGTCGGTGGGACTAACCAATAGCTATCTGGGGCTGATTTTGCCCTATACTACTTTTGCTCTGCCGCTGGCTGTCTGGAACCTGACTGCTTTCTTCCGTAAAATTCCCTACGACCTGGCTGAGGCGGCCAAAGTGGATGGAGCCAGTATCTTGCAGACTCTAACCAGAGTCTTTTTCCCGCTGGCCTTGCCCGGGATTTTTACTACAGCGATCCTGGTCTTTATTGCAGCCTGGAATGAATTTCTCTTTGCCCTGACTATCAACACTGAAGAGGCAATGAAAACGGTACCGGTAGGGATTGCCATGTTCCAGGGGCAGTATACCATGCCCTGGGGTGAGATTGCGGCAGCTTCCATTGTGGTTACCGTCCCGCTGGTAATCATGGTATTGATCTTCCAGAAACGGATTGTATCAGGCTTAACCGCAGGAGCAGTTAAAGAATGATGGGAGGAGAGGACGGATGAAAAAAGCCTGGTGGAAAGAAGCGGTTGTATATCAGATTTATCCCCGCAGTTTTATGGACAGCAATGGGGATGGCATCGGGGATTTGCGGGGAATTATCTCCAAACTGGATTATCTGCAGGAGCTGGGGGTGAATGTAATCTGGCTCTGCCCGGTTTATAAATCCCCCAATGATGATAATGGCTATGATATTAGTGATTACCGGGATATCATGACGGAATTCGGCACCCTGGCCGACTGGGAGGAACTGCTGGCCGAGGTCCATAAGCGGGGGATGAAACTGATCATGGACCTGGTGGTAAACCACACCTCGGATGAACATCCCTGGTTTATCGAATCCCGCAAGTCCAGGGATAATCCCTACCGGGATTACTACATCTGGCGGCCAGGCAAGGATGGCCGGGAACCCAACAACTGGCGTTCCTTTTTCAGCGGCTCGGCCTGGGAGTATGATGAAACAACGGGGGAATATTATCTCCACCTCTTCTCCAGAAAGCAGCCGGATTTAAACTGGGAAAATCCCCGTTTGCGGGCAGAAATCTATGAGATGATGAAATGGTGGCTGGACAAGGGGATTGACGGGTTCCGCATGGATGTGATCAATGCCATCTCCAAGGTTCCGGGTTTGCCAGATGCACCCAAACGCAGTGATGACCCCTACCAGTGGGGAACAGAGTATTTCATTAACGGGCCCCGTATTCATGAGTTCCTGCAGGAAATGAAACGGGAAGTGCTGGACCACTATGATATCATGACCGTGGGGGAAACACCCTTTGTCACTCCCGAAGATGCCATCAAATACACCCATGAGGAAACGGGGACCCTGAACATGGTTTTCCAGTTCCAGCACATGGATGTGGATATGGCACCCAATAGCACTAAAGGGAAGTGGGAGCTCTATCCCTGGAAATTAACGGACTTGAAAAAAATCATCACCACCTGGCAAAAAGAGCTGGAAGGCAAAGGCTGGAACAGTATCTATCTGGAAAACCATGACCAGCCCCGTTCTGTCTCCCGCTTCGCTGATGATGGGGAGTACCGGGTGCCATCTGCCAAAATGCTGGCCACTTTCCTGCTCACTCTGCAGGGTACACCTTACATTTATCAGGGTCAGGAAATCGGCATGACCAATGTCAAATTCGATTCCATTGAGGACTACCGGGACATTGAAACCCTGAACATGTATCGGGAGGAACTGGCGAAAGGAAGTAAGCCGGAGGAAATCCTGCCCTTGATTCATGCCAAGGGCCGGGATAATGCCCGTACCCCCATGCAGTGGGATGCCAGTGAAAATGCGGGCTTTACCGGTGGTCAGCCCTGGATCAAAGTCAACCCCAACTACCGGGAAATCAATGTGGCCCAGGCCTTAATGGACCCCGATTCCGTATTTCACTATTACAAGCGCTTGATTCGCCTGCGCAAGGAAATGCCGGTTTTCGTATATGGTACCTATGACTTGCTGCTGCCTGAAGATGAACAAATCTATGCTTATACCAGAACCCTGGGAGAAGAAAAACTGCTGGTGGTGCTGAACTTCTCCGCGGCTACCCCTCTTTTCACCATGCCGGCAGAACTGGAGCGGTTTAGCCAGCGGCAATTGCTGATTGTCAACTACCCGGTAAACGATGAGGAAAGCAGGGAATTCCGGCTCCGTCCGTATGAAGCCCGGGTCTATCGGTTCAGTAATGGTACAGACAGGAGGTAATGGCGATGGCCAAAGTCCGATTTGAACATATCTACAAGCGCTATGGCCAGCAAACCATTGTTAAGGATTTCAATCTCGAAATCAAGGATAAGGAATTTCTGGTGTTTGTCGGTCCTTCCGGTTGTGGTAAATCCACTACCCTGCGCATGGTGGCCGGTCTGGAAGAAATTTCCGAAGGCAATCTATATATTGACGACCGGCTGGTCAATCATTTGCCACCGAAAGAACGGGATGTGGCCATGGTATTTCAAAACTATGCCCTCTATCCCCATATGAATGTTTATGAGAACATGGCTTTTGGATTGAAATTGCGGAATGTACCCAAAGAGGAAATCGACCGCCGGGTGCGGGAAGCGGCACGCATTTTGCAGATCGAACATTTACTGGAACGGAAACCCAAAGCCCTGTCCGGGGGTCAGAGGCAGCGGGTAGCCATGGGGAGGGCTATTGTGCGGGAACCCAAAGTCTTCCTGATGGATGAGCCCCTTTCCAACCTGGATGCCAAACTGCGGGTGCAGATGCGGACGGAAATCATCAAACTGCACCGGCGGCTGGAGTCCACTATCATTTATGTTACCCATGACCAGACGGAAGCGATGACCATGGGTGACCGCATTGTGGTGATGAAGGATGGGGTGATCCAGCAGGTGGATACACCTTTAAATCTCTATCACCATCCCTGTAATAAATTTGTTGCCGGGTTTATCGGTTCTCCGGCCATGAATTTCCTGGAATGTACCGTTAAACTGGAAGGTGAGACGGTCTCCCTGAATTTCGGTAATTTCGAGCTGGCAGTGCCCCAGGGGAAAGGGGAAAAATTGCAGAAGTATATTAATCAGCGGATAATTTTCGGGATCCGGCCCGAGGACATTCACGATGAGGCGGTGGTGCTGGAAGCATATCCTCACAGCCAGGTGGAAGCGGTCATTGATGTGGTAGAACTGATGGGGGCTGAAACTTATCTCTATCTTTCTGCCGACACCCATAACTTTACCGCCCGCCTGGATGGCCGTTCCCAGTATCGGGCCGGGGAAAAAGTACGGCTGGCCATTGATATGAACAAAATGCATGCCTTTGATAAAGAAACCGAAGAAGCGATTTTGTAAAGCGGGGGACTGCTAATGATAGTTTGTATCGGCGAGGCTTTAATAGATTTTGTGCCCACAGTGTTAGGCCAGGCCCTGCGGGATGTGGAAACCTTCAGTAAAAAAGCCGGAGGAGCTCCCGCTAATGTAGCTGCCGGGATTGCCAAACTGGGGGGTAAAGCGGCCTTTATTGGCAAAGTGGGAGCTGATGAATTCGGCCGCTTCCTGGAGAAAACCCTGGCGGAATTGGGGGTTGATACCAGCGGAATGCTGTTTTCCGAGGAGGCCAACACCGGCCTGGCCTTTGTTTCTCTGCGGGCTGACGGGGAGCGGGATTTCCTCTTTTACCGCCGTCCCAGTGCCGATATGCTGCTTCGGCCCGAGGAAATCCGGCAGGACCTGCTAGCACGGGCCCGGATTGTCCACTTTGGTTCTGTCACGTTGATTAGCGAGCCGGCTGCTTCTGCCACTCTGGCAGCGGTAAAACGGGCTAAAGAGCTGGGGGCGTTAGTTGCTTTTGATCCTAATCTCCGCCTCAACCTCTGGCCTTCAGCTGAAATGGCCCGGGAGCGGATCCTGGCAGTCCTGCCACTGGCTGACCTGGTCAAGGTCAGTGAAGAAGAACTGGAGTTTCTTGCTGGCCATGCGGGGGAGAACCGGGAGGCGGCCTGCCAGCAGCTGCTGGCTGCTGGCCCCCGTCTGGTGGTGGTAACCCTGGGAGCGAAAGGCGCCTTGCTCTGCAGCCGGGAGCAGGTACTGCAGCTGAATGGGTTTGAGGTGACGGCCATTGATACCACCGGGGCTGGAGATGCCTTCTGGGCGGCTTTTCTCACCCGGCTGGAGGAAATGCTGGTAACCGGACGTCAACTGTCCGGACTAACTGAAGGGGAGTGGCAGGAGGTCCTGACCTTTGCCAACCGGGTAGGGGCGCTGACCACTACCCGGCCGGGGGCAATTGCTGCTATACCCACCCGGGCGGAGGTGGAGGCAGAACTGGCAGCAGCTCCTGTAACCAGTGCGGACTACATTCGTCAGGTGACTGTTGAACTGCCGGAAGGGCTGCTGGGAAGAAGCGCTGCTCTATTTGTCCAAACAGCCGGAAAATATGAGGCGTTATTGAAAATAGGCTACCAGAATAAACTGGTGGATGCCAAAAGTATTCTCGGGGTGATGGTGCTGGGGGTGCGACCAGGGGAACAGGTAACTCTGTATGCCGACGGCTCGGAAGCAGCCGAAGCCCTGGAAACACTGACTTCTTTCTTACAAGGCAAGACAGGGAGCGAAAGTTGAGATGAAACAACAGACAGCAACACCAATTTACCCCCTCGATGAATGGAAGATCATTGAAGAGAGATTCCGACCTGAAGATAATCTGCGCAATGAATCCATCTTCGCCACCGGCAATGGCTATATCGGGATGCGGGGAAATTTTGAAGAAGGCTATGAAGGCCCGGAAGGGACCTCGGTGAATGGCACCTATCTGAATGGTTTTTTTGATTCAGAGCCCATTATTTACGGGGAAGAAGCTTATGGTTATGCCAGAAACCGGCAAACCATGCTGAATGTAACCGATGGCAAAATCATGCAGGTATTGGTGGATGACCAGCCTTTCAGTCTCTTTCGTGGGCGCATTCTGGCTTACCGGCGGGAACTGGATTTAAAGACCGGTTTGCTTACCCGTGAGGTGACCTGGGAGGCCCCTGCAGGCCAGCAGGTACGCTTGCGCTTTCAACGTCTGGTATCATTACAACGTAAACACCTGGCGGCTCTGACCTGTGAAGTGGAAGCTCTCAACTTTAATGGGGAAATTACCTTTATCTCCGCTCTGAATGGAGAGGTGCGCAACCAGGTCAGCAAGGGGGACCCCCGCACCGGTTCCGGTTTTCAGGGCCAGGTCCTTTTGACGGAAGGGAAAGTGGCTGAGGGTGACTTTGCCGCCCTCCGTCAACGAACCAAAACTACCGCCTTTGCCCTGGTCTGTGCTATGGAAAATGCGATAGTGGCCAGCCGGGAAGGAAAGCGGGAAAAGGTTGAAGCAGAGCAACTGGTGGGCTTTCGCTATACCCTGCCGGTGAAGCAGGGGGAAAAAGTGAGACTGGAGAAATATTTGGCCTATTATACCTCCCGGGATTATCCGGAAGGGGAATTGCTGACTCGCGCTCAGGCAACTGTAGAGGAAGCCAGGAACCTCGGCTTTACGGCCCTGGCAGAGGAGCAACGCCAGTATCTGGCTGCTTTTTGGCAAGTAGCAGATATTGAAATTAAAGGGGATGCCGCCCTGCAGCAGGGACTGCGTTTCAATGCCTTCCAGCTGCTGCAATCCGCTGGCCGGGATGGCAGGACCAATATCGGAGCCAAAGGTCTGACTGGTGAAGGCTACGAAGGCCACTATTTCTGGGATACGGAAATCTATATTCTGCCCTTTTTCCTCTATACCAGTCCGGAAATTGCCCGGTCGCTGCTGGCCTATCGCTATCACATTCTGAACAAGGCCAGGGAGCGGGCCCGGCAAATGTCCCAGCGGGGGGCCCTCTTCCCCTGGCGGACCATTGATGGGGAAGAGACTTCCGCTTACTATCCGGCCGGTACTGCCCAGTATCATATCAATGCTGCCGTCATCTATGCCCTGAAAAAATATCTGCAGGCCACCGGGGATCTGGAGTTTTTCCTGCAGGCCGGGGCGGAAATGCTGTTTGAAACCGCCCGGTTCTGGGTGGACCTGGGAGATTATATCCCCAGAAAAGGCAACCGCTTCTGTATCAACGGGGTAACCGGCCCGGATGAGTATACCGCCATTGTCAATAACAACGCCTATACCAACCTGATGGCCAAAGACCATCTGGAGTTTGCTGCCCGCATGGCGAACTGGCTGCAGAGGGAATATCCGGAGCAGTACCAGGTCCTGGCGGCCAAAATCGGGCTTCAGCCCGAGGAAGTGGCGGAATGGCAGCGAGCAGCCGGGCTTATGTACCTTCCCTATGATGAAGAACTGGGTATTCTGGCCCAGGATGATTCCTTCCTGGACAAGGCGGTCTGGGATTTTGCCGGCACTCCGGCGGATAAATATCCACTGCTGCTTCACTATCATCCGCTGGTGATCTATCGCCATCAGGTACTGAAGCAGGCTGATGTGGTACTGGCCCTCTTCCTGCAGGGCAACCGTTTCTCCCTGGCGGAGAAGAAGCGCAACTATGATTATTACGAGCCTCTGACTACCCATGATTCTTCCCTCTCCCCCTGTATTTACAGCATTATGGCGGCAGAGATCGGGTACAAGGACAAGGCTTATCATTATTTTATGCAGACCGCCCGCCTGGATCTGGATGATTACCATGGCAATGTCAAGGATGGCTTACACATGGCGGCCATGGCCGGGGCCCGCCTGGCCCTGGTCTGCGGTTTTGGCGGGATGCGGGAATATGATGGTCAACTCTACTTTAATCCGATCATTCCGGCTAAATGGGAAAGTTACACTTTTAAGCTCAGGTTCCAGAACCGCCTGCTGGCAGTGCAGGTGACACCGGAAAAGGCGGTCTATACCTTGCTGACAGGAGAACCCCTGACCATCTACCATCGTCAACAGGAGCTGCAGTTGCTCGCTGGTCAGCCGGTGGCGGTCAGTATCAAGCCCCGCCTGGAGGCGGTGATTTTTGACCTGGATGGGGTAATCACTGATACCGCCGAATATCACTACCTGGCCTGGAAGCGGCTGGCCGAGGAGCTGGGGCTGGCCTTTGACCGGGCCCTGAATGAGCAGCTGAAAGGGATTGGCCGCAAGGAATCCCTGGAGATTATCCTGCAGGCCAATGGCAAAACCGCGGCGGAAGCGGAAAAAGAAGCGTGGATTACCAGGAAAAACCGGTACTATCTGGAGCTGCTGGAGCAGCTGACACCGGCGGCGGTGGCTCCCGGGGTGCTGGCCCTGCTGCAGGAGTTGAAGGCTCATGGGATCAAGATCGCTCTGGCTTCAGCCAGCAAGAATGCGCCGCTGGTGCTGGAGAAACTGCAACTGACCCGGTATTTTGATGTAATTGTAGATGCGGGTGCAGTAAAAAAAGGCAAACCCGATCCGGAGATTTTCCTGACCGCTGCTGAGCAATTACAGGTGCATGGGGGAAATTGCCTGGGAATCGAGGATGCTGCAGCCGGGATTGCTGCTATCAAGGCTGCCGGGATGGTAGCGGTCGGTGTAGGCGATAAGGCAACTCTCCCGGCAGCGGATCTGGTAGTCAAAACAATGAATGAACTGAATTTGTCTAAACTGCAAGCATGCTTTACAGGTGTCCGTTAATGGCACCTGTTTTCTTTTGTCTTTATGTTTAAGAGATATAAAAAAAGGGAAAAATCAAGGATAAGGAGGTGTTTTTATGAGCTGGTGGAGAAAAATTATCGACTGGCCCTGGTGGCCGGATGCTCTGGAAAGGCAAAGGAACTGGCGGCGGCGCTGGCTGCTGGGCTGGAGTATCTGGGGGATAGCTATTACTGGCTTGGTCCTGGCGGGTACATATGCCTGGTGGTTTAACCGGACTTATCAGGATCATGTAACTGTGACCCGGGCGGTACAGGATGACCTGAGCAGCACTGCCACATGGGTTAAACCGGCAACGGTGCTGGCCCGGCAAACCGGAGAGGAAACGCAAGCTAAGCGGGCGGTAGAGCCTGCCCGGTCCCGGGAGGAAAAAAAGCAAAAAATTTCCCGCTCTCAGGTATACACCCGGGCCCAGGTGGGGAATAATATAGTAGGGAAGGAACTCCCCTCTCCCAGATTTCCGCTGGCAGGTGGACAACTTATTTTCGGCTATGGCCAGATTTACTGGCCGGTTTTCGGGGACTACCGTTTCCACCACGGGGTGGATATCCGCCCGGCGGAAAACAATCACCTGGTGCGGGCAGTGTGGCCCGGTCAGGTCAAGGCCATTCGCGATGGCAGCGAAGGACCGGAACTGGTCCTGAGCCATGCCCAGGGTTGGGAAACGGTATATGGCAACCTGCAGGGCATCAAGGTGCGAATGGGTCAGCGGGTGGAAGGTGGCCAGGTCTTAGGCCTGGTAGCACCGGGTGAGTTGCTCCATTTTGCTGCCAGCCAGCGGGGAGAAGCGGTGAATCCTGCGGTTATCTTCCCTTAACAAGCTACCCTCATTCTTTTCATATCCCCTATCCCCTTTCTTGGCAACCGTTCTGGTTGCCTTTTTTTTATATTGAACATAATCTGTAATAATAGTTGCTCCAAGAGCCCGGTTAGTTTTGCTTGAAAGGAGTAGTCATAAGCTATGGATGACAGGTTTGAATCACGATTTTTTCGCCAATCAGACCCCAAAAGGAAAGAATTCATCTTTACTCTCCCCCCAGCATGGTGGAGCCGTTGTTATGAGTACCCCTGGGCCAGTATGTTTGCTGAACCCGGTGATACGGTACTTGATGCTGGCTGTGGTATTAGTCATCCCTTTAAATTCTTTCTTTCCGATACATGTCGCGAAGTGCATGCCTGTGACATTGACGAACGCATTTTGTCATCCACCGCTATCCTCCAGGAGATTGAAGCGGACTTTGGTCAAGAAGAGGTCACTAAATTTCCCTTACGTTACTTTGATAACATCCACTTTGCTAAAGCTGATCTGGCTAAACTTCCTTATGAAAAGGGAAAATTTGATAAGATATTCTGCATTTCTGTCCTGGAGCACTTAAATATGAAGGTGATGCTGTCTATTCTAAAAGAATTTAAAAGGACCCTTAAAGATACAGGCTTAATTATTTTGACTTTCGACTACCCAACGATTAATTTAGATACTTTCATAAACATAATCACTGAAGTTGGCTTAAAATTTAATGGACCTGTTTCACTTACACTGCCAGAGGACGCAGTCTTTAGTGATCTATATGGCCGACTCTATTGCTATCGCGCGGTTTTAAGAAAAGATTAGTACTTTGAGACGCTATCAGCCTGGCTTTTTGCTATATTACCCGACAAGTGGCTTCTTTTCTCATTCCCTGCAGCATATATATCTATTAGCAATGGCTGTAGGGGGGTTGAGGACGGGATGCAAGAATACATCAGGAAACGGGTCCTGGATATCAGCAATTATATTCTGGAGTCGGGGGCAACGGTGCGGCAGGCAGCCCAGGTCTTCGGCGTCAGCAAATCCACCGTGCATAAGGATATAACCGAGCGGTTACCGACCATTAATAAACGCCTGGCATCCCAGGTCAAAAAAATCCTGGAAAACAACAAGGCAGAACGTCATATTCGGGGCGGGGAGGCAACCAGAAAAAAATATCAGGAAAATGCCGAATGACCGTAAGAAAAAGAGGATTTTCCCCTTTTTAGTAGAAATAAATTATATTTAGACGAAACTGGGCGTAATAGAATATTTGAAAGGGGAAAAGAAGAGAATGTTCGGCTTCGGCATGGATATCGGTGTGGATCTGGGCACTGCCAGTGTGCTGGTATATATAAGGGGGAAAGGGATCGTTCTCCACGAGCCCTCTGTGGTCGCCATCAACAAGGATACCGGCAAAGTGATTGCTGTTGGGGAGGAAGCCCGGCGCATGATCGGGCGGACCCCGGGCAATATTGTGGCTATTCGCCCTTTGCGGGACGGTGTTATCGCCGATTATGACGTAACGGAAAAAATGCTGCGCTATTTTATCAACAAAGCCGTCGGCCGCAAATTTATTTTGCCTTTTTTCCGGCCCCGCATTATGGTGTGCATTCCCTCCGGTGTAACGGGGGTAGAGGAACGGGCAGTCAGACAGGCCGCCATTCAGGCCGGGGCCAGGCAGGCGGCGCTGATTGAGGAACCCCTGGCAGCAGCCCTTGGGGCAGGGATTGAGATTTCCGAACCCAGTGGCTCCATGGTGGTGGACATCGGCGGGGGTACCACCGATATTGCCGTCCTTTCCCTGGGGGGCATAGTGGTGAGCAAATCCCTGCGGGTCGGCGGAGACAAGTTTGATGAGGCTATTATGCGCTATATTCGCCGGGAATTCAACCTGATGATCGGGGAACGGACAGCGGAAGAGCTGAAAATCCAGATCGGCACTGCCTATCCCGCCGCCAAACGGGATAACAGCGTTTACGAGATTCGCGGTCGGGACCTGGTTTCCGGTCTGCCCAAGAATGTGCAGGTAACCAGCCAGCATACCTATGAAGCCCTGCAGGAAGCGGTGGAACAGGTAGTAAGCTCGGTCAAGGAAGTGCTGGAAAAAACCCCGCCGGAACTGGCGGCTGATATTATGAACAAGGGGATTGTCATGACGGGGGGAGGTTCTCTCCTGCATGGCCTCAGTACCCTGATCAGCAAGGAGACAGGCCTGCCGGTCTATATTGCCGATGATCCTCTCTCCTGTGTAGCCCTTGGAACGGGGAAAGCCCTGGTTAACTACGATGTAGCAGCCAAAAACAACCGGTCCTATCGGAAAGTGCTGTAAGCGGTGGTGATGGAGAGTGAAGCGGCAGCACTGGCTAAGTTTGATATTGTTGCTGCTGGTCTGGCTGGGGACAGGCTCAGCGTTAAGTCAGGGGGCAGAGGTGGCCCTGGTGGTGGAAAGCCCACTGGAGGGAGCAAGGGTAACCACTGGTCAGATTGATGTCAGGGGCTATCTCAGAGGCAGTACAGAGCTGACAGTTAACGGCAATACCGTTAGTGTAGGCAGTGACGGTTCCTGGACCACCCAGATCCAGTTGACCCCGGGTGCCAACCGGATTGAGCTGGTGGCACGAATATCAGGTCAGACGCTCAAGAAGTATCTTAACCTGTTTTACGCCGATGGCTTGCCGGTGATTACCATCAACCAGCCGGCAGATCAGGGGCTGGTGCGCGCTTCATCTCTCAACTTGACGGGAGAAGTGGCGGAAGGAGTGCTGGCAGCGGTATATCTCAATGGCAGCCAGCAGTCGGTGACCACCGGAGTAAATACCTTCAATCTGACTCTGTCCGGCTTGAAACCGGGCGCAAATAACATTAAGGTTTCAGCAGTGGACTCCGAAGGGGATAGCCGGGAAAAAAACCTGACCGTCTGGTATGATGACAGTCCGGCACTGGAGGTAACTGAACCCGGTCCGGGACAACAAATTAATGGTAACACTGTGGTGGTCAAGGGGAAGGCCTGGAATGTGGACAAGCTGCTAATCAATGACCAGCAGGTATCTGTCAGTGGTAACAGTTTCAGCTACACCCTGGCGGTCAATGATAAGACCGATAAAATCACTCTGGTGGGCAGCAAAGGCACCCGGTCGGTTACAGTTGAGATTCAGGTCAAGTATGCAGGCAGGCCGGAGCTGGTTATTGACAGTCCTGGTTCGGGCAGCAAGGTCTATAGCAATGTTATCAGTATCAGTGGGCATCTGCTCGGCCTGGCTGATTATAGCGGACTGGAGGCTGTGGTCAACAAAAATAAATATTCTTTCAATACCAGGGGGTACTTTACTGCAGATAATATCCTGTTGAAGCCTGGCAAAAATACTGTTAAAGTTGAAGTAAAGACGGCAAATTTAACTTTAAGCAAGAGTATAGATATTTACTATATTGAACAACTGCAAACAGGGGCCAGTATCCGCCTGCAGCCTGCTATCAGCGGCGGTAACTTCAAACTCTGGGGCGGAATGGTTCAATTGACGGTACCGACCGGGGCATTCAGCGGCAATGAATACCTGCGGGTCAGGAGCGAAAATCCCCGGGACTATACTATTTCCGGAGGTGGTCGGGTTTTTGCTGGACCGGTGCTGAGTATCGAAGGACTGGGGGAACAGGGGGTAACCCTGACGGTTAAAACCGCGCCAGGTCTCAGTTTGGAGCAGGGCCGGCGCCTGGACCTCTATCGCTATAATGGTGATGGGAACTGGGAGCCGCTGGCGGGAGCGGCAGACAGCCGCAAAGGAACAGTAACTGCCTGGCTGCCGGGGAATGGAGTTTATGCGGTGCTGGCCGATGTCAGGGTTTATGCCGACGTAGAGGGCCACTGGGCCCAGGAGGAAATCGAAGCCCTGCTGGCTCGTGGTATCATGCCCCCGGACAGCAGTACAGCTTTTCGTCCTGACCGGGCCTTGACCCGGGCCGAGCTGGCAGTAATTCTGGCTAAGGCGCTGGGACTGCAGCCTTTGAACAATAATTATCTTTACTTTACCGATTTGTCGACCGGTGATGCCCGTTATCCCTATATTCAGGCGGTAATCAGGGCTGGTTACATGAAAGGTACAGGCAATGGGCGTTTTAACCCTTATGGTACGGTAACCAGGGCGGAATTTATGACCATCCTCAGCCGGGCCGGTAACTGGGCTGTTGCCAGGGATGGTGGGACCAGCCCCGGGTTCAGGGATTGGATCCAGGTGCCCTGGTGGGCGAAAAATGCCATAACTGTAGCTCTGCAAAAGGGCTATATCAATGGGGTGAAACCGGGAGTGTTAGCACCCCGGGCGGCTATTACCAAGGCTCAGGCCGCCAGGTTGCTGGTCAAGGTGATGACGGAACTGAAGCGGATTTAAGCGGGGGAGGGATCAGTTTGATCAGAGGATTATATACAGCAGCGTCCGGGATGGTGGCCCAGCAAAAACGCATGGACACCATCGCCAATAACATGGCCAATGTCAATACCGCCGGTTTCAAGCGAGATGAGACTGTCGTTGAAGCTTTTCCCCAGTTGCTGCTGAGCCGGCTCAATGACCCGGGGATACCGGGAGCGGCGAAAGGGGAGATCCGGCCACTGGTCGGCGGGCTGGGCACAGGTGCCCGTTTGCAGGCAGTGCTGCCTATCTTTACTCAGGGCCCCTTGCGCCAGACGGAGGCCCCGCTGGATGTGGCTATTGCCGGGGATGGCTTTTTCGTGGTTCAGACTCCTGCCGGAGAGGCCTATACCCGCAATGGCGCTTTCCAGCTGGATGAACAGGGATACCTGGTTACTTCTGCCGGTTACCGGGTACTGGGGCAGGGGGGACCGATTCGGGTTCAGCCCGGCAGCAAGGTGGTTATTGATGAACAGGGGCAGGTGACAGCCAATGGTCAGCCGGTAGGAAAGCTGCGGGTGGTGGCTTTTGCCAATCCCCAGGCCCTGCAGAAACTGGGGGACTCCCTCTTCCAGGGGACAGGAGCAACCCCGCTGGCGGAACCGGTGCTGCGTCCCGGTTTTCTGGAACAGTCCAATGTCAATCCGGTACTGGAAATGGTGAATATGCTGACGGCTATGCGGACCTATGAAGCCGGGCAAAAAACCATTCAGGCCGAAGACCAGCTTCTGGAGAAAGCTGTTAATGAAGTAGGCAGGGTATAAGGAGGGAGTTGGAATGATACGGACTTTATGGACAGCGGCCAGCGGTATGACGGCCCAGCAGGCCAATATTGACAATATCGCCAACAACCTGGCAAACGTCAATACTACCGGTTACAAAAAGACTTCAGTGGAGTTTCAGGATCTGCTTTATGCCAATCTACGGGAAAACGGCCGGGTGCTGGCTGATGGGACCACTTCCCCGATCAATTTCCAGCTGGGTCTGGGGGTAAGGGTGGCCGGGATCAGGACAGAGTTCAGCAAGGGCAATCTGCAGGCTACTAATAATCCCTTTGACCTGGCACTAACCGATGACACCTTTTTTGAAATCCGCCTGCCCAACGGCCAGGTCGCCTATACCAGGGATGGCTCCTTCAAAGTTAACAGTGAAGGGCGGATTGTGACAGTAGATGGTTATCAGCTGTCCTTGCAGAACAAGACGGCCGATGAGGTGCTGATCAGCGATCCGGAAGCGGTATCCATTGCGGAAAATGGCAGTATTGTCATGCCCAAGAAAACTGCGGTATCAGCAGATATTTATATTCTCAAGGATGCCAAGACTCTGGTGGATAATGGCACTGGATTTTTTACCGGCGATTTTGAACAATGGCAACCATCAGACAGTCAGCCCAATCCGCCCAAAGACCGCTATTTCAAGGTAGAAATGCCCGATGGCAGTGAAGCCTATGTGCGGGCCGGCAGTTTCAAGGTGGACAGTGAAGGCAATATTGTCACCTCCCTGCAGGTTGCTGATGGCAATGGGGGGTTTAAACCCGCCAAGCTGGTCAGTTCCTCCCTGCCGGAAGTGGACAAGGGGGTAGTTCAGGTGGATGTAGGGGATGATGGCAAATTCGTTCTGACCCAGGAAGTGGGCCTGATTCGCCGGGTGCGTTTCACCAACCCGCAGGGTCTGGAGAAGAGGGGCCAGAACCTGTATTTCTCCACCGCTGCCTCTGGCCCGGCGGAAACTGTATCGGAAGATCAGGCAGGGGTGATGAGTGGCTTTATTGAGACTTCCAATGTCCAGGTGGCTGAGGAAATGGTGAAGATGATCATGGCCCAGCGGGCTTATGAGCTGAATTCCAAGGCGATTCAGACCGCAGATGACATGATGCAGGTCGCCAACCAGCTCAAGCGTTAAGGGAGGGATAGCCGGTGACAGTTAATGGTATCGGTGGGCCCTCTCCGCTGAAGCTGGCCCGGGAAGCGGTCAAGAGTACCGTTCCGGGTGAAGGGCAGGAGTTTGCCCGGGTGCTGGAACAGGCGGCCAAAAGCGCTGATGATAAAAAACTGAAAGAGGCCTGCCAGCAGATGGAGGCCCTTTACCTGCACCAGCTTCTGCAGAGGATGAGGGCTACTGTTCCCAAAGGAGGACTGTTCCCGGAAGATAACGGAGAGGAGATCTTTCGGGATATGCTGGATGGGGAACTGGCGGTGCAGATGAGTAAGGCCGGTGGGATTGGTCTGGCAGAAATGTTGTATCAACAGTTGAAACCGCAAAAATAGCTATTCTGCGGGAATAAAAACTGTTCCAGCTGGTTAACCTGTGTTCTGGTGATTTAAATGCAAATTAGCAGAAGAATCTGTATAGTGATGGTGCTGGTCGTTATTCTGAACATTTCTGGTGCTGCAACCGGCTGGAGCAGTGAACAAACTATCAATGAACCAGTGGCTATTTTCTGGCATAATGGCCGAGAACTAAAAGCTCTTACTATTCTGGTCATGAGAGCTGATGGCAGCAAAGCGGTGATCGGAACCGTCCCTGTCTTCGCCTATTATGCCAGTTACCGTGGAGGGCCGGGCAGCCGGGGGCTACCGCAAACGGTGGGAGAGATGTTTGCTGCTCAAGGCCGGGCGGCGGTACTAACAGCGGTAAGTACCTATCTGGGCCTACCGCTCAGCAAGTATGTAGCGATTGAGCAGAAAGCTTTTGCCAGCATGTCCGAACTGGTTGGACCCACCACCATCAATGGAAAAGAGATTACCATGGCAACGGCCTTTGAGCAAACCCGGCTGGGGATCAGACATGATGATCAGCAAGTGGTGAGAGCTTTTAGTGCCAAGCTCCGTCAACCGGAGGAATGGTGGAAACTGCCCCGGCTGGCCTATTTACTGATCGGGGCTGTAGATACCAATCTGACCATGCAGGAGCTCTGGCAATATTATTCCCTCTACCGGCAAATCGGACCGGAACGAACTTACAAGGAAGCCGTTCAGGGTAAGGATTTCTATATTGATGGTGTAAAATACCGGGCCATTTCTCCCCGGGAATGGCAGGAATTCTTCCCCCGCCTGTTGAAATAACAGGTAAAGGGGGTTTTTGTTTTGCGGAAAAACAGGATTCTGGCGCTCTCTTTTCTGCTGATCCTGGCTGGATTGGGATTAAGCAAGAGCGGCTGGGCCAGGCCCGGGGATGCGGCTGACCCACTGGTAACCAAAAGCTATGTAATGAAGGTGCTTTCAGAAAACTTCAATCCGATGGCGCAGACTCTGGCGTCTGTAGATAGCAAACTGGATGATTTATTACAGCGTACTGCCAGTGCCCAAAAACAACTGGTGCCCTTCAGTGATGTTTATCAGGCGGAATACAGCCCGGCTATTGCCCGTATATACCATCTTGGTCTGATCAAAGGTTATCCGGATGGTACTTTCAGGCCCAATGGACCGATTAGCAGGAGTGAAATGGCTACCCTGCTGGTAAGGGCGAAAAAATTAGCATTAACTACCCGGAAAATCTATTTTAAAGATGTGTATTCCGGCTACTGGGCTTATCAGTATATCGCCACTGCCAAACTATCCGGACTGGTTACGGGTTATCCTGACAATACCTTCAGGCCAACCCGGCAGGTGACCAGAGGGGAAGCGGCTGCGCTCATCTATCGGGCCTATGCCAAATCACTGATAGCCGTGCAACCGGCGCCTATATACAGCGATATGACCAAACACTGGGCCAGGCCTTATGTGGATTATCTGACCAAAGCGGGAGTGATTCCGGTGGAAGCGGGCGGCAAATTCAATCCCGACGCCCCGGCTACCCGTTTATGGGTGGTGGAGGCCCTGGCTAAACTGCAGTAGAGAGGAGCGAAGGCTAATGAAAAAGAGAATGGCCCTGATAATTGCCCTGGCAATACTCGGAACAAATACGGCTGTAGCCTGGGCCCGACCGGGGGATGCCAGTGACCCGCTGGTAACCAGGAGCTATGTTGACAAACAGGTGGCTGAAGGGCTAACGCCTCTGGCTGACCAGATGGACGCACTGCAACAGAATCTGGACCAGTTGCTGGTAAGAAGCACAGCCTTACAGCAACAGCTGGCCGAACTGTTGCTGAATTTCAAAGATATAGCTGCCATACCGGAAAAAGTGGCCATAATCAAGGCAGTCAAGCTGGGCTGGATGCAGGGCAATGCCGATCGCACCTTTCGGCCGAAAGCGGCCATGACACGCAAGGATCTGGCCCTGTTCCTGGTCAGGGCCAAAGGAGTGCCCCTGAGCAACACGAAGGCTACTTTTAAGGATGTGAAAGCCAGTGATCCTCTGGCCAAAATAATGGTGACAGCAGCCGAGAGAAAGCTTTTACCGGCGCGCAGCCGCACCTATTTTGGGGCGAACCAGGCGGTGACCAGGGCCGAAATGGCCTATTACCTGGTCCGCAATTTCCCGGAACTGATGCCTAAAGCGGGTAGCAAGCTGCCATATATAAAGGATAGCAACCGTCACTGGGCTAAAACTTCGGTCCAGAAGGTAGTGGTTAGCGGGCTGATGCCCCTAGACAAGCAGGGGAAGTTCTATCCCAACCGGCTGCTGACCAGGGCGGAAGCGGCGGCGATCATGGCAAAAGTGGCAGCCAAGAAAAATTTATAAAAAATTTTCCTCCGACCCCCAAAAAAAGACCCCTGCCTGACGTATTTATATAACGTCAGGACAGGGGTTCAGTTTTATGGTTGATGTAGCAGAAATTTAAATTAAAGCCATTGACTGGACTGCCGTTGCTGGCTATAATGGAAAATGTAGCCTAATGGCTACAGGGGGACTGAAAAGATTAAATAAAAAAAGAAGTGTAAAGGGGGATATGAAAAGAATGAGAATCAAGAAGTCTATGGCTACTTTTGTGGCCGCCACCATGCTGTTCGGTTCCACCGGCATGGCATTCGCTTCCGTGGATGACAGCATCAATCGTCTGAATGGCGTAGGTCTGGTTAAGGGTTATGCTGATGGCAGCTTCAAACCGGAACAGAACATCACCCGGGCTGAATATGCCGCTATTGCCGTACGGGCCCTGGGGCTGGAAGCGGCTGCCCAGTATGCAAAGGGTCCGACCAAGTTCAAGGATGTGCCTGCTAATCACTGGGCCTCTGGTTATATTAATGTTGCAGTTGATCAGGGGATCATTACCGGTTATCCTGATGGCAAATTCAGACCTGATGCCAATGTGACTGCTGCTGAAGCCATTGCCATGATGGTACGGGTGCTGGGTTATGAGCCTGTTCTGACTGGAACCTGGCCGACCAAGTATATCTCCAAGGCATCAGCTCTCGGTTTGTTGGACAATGTTTCCATTGACAACTTCAATGCTCCTGCTAAGCGGGGAGATGTATTCGTTATCGCTGATGATGCATTGGATGTAAAACCGCTGGAACAAAAAGGTTATGGTGACACTAAGACTTACGAAGAATCCACCAAAACCCTGCTGGAACTGAAGCTGAAAGTAACCGAGAAAAAAGACATGGCTGTGGGTGCTTCTGTAGTTCACGATGGTGTTGCTGCAGACCAAATCAGCGTCAATGGTTCTGTCTATGACCTGGTAGGTACAGTTAATCCTTTTGATTTCTATGGTCTGAAAACAAAAGTCTGGTTTAACAAGGATAATGATGTAATTGCTGTTAAGGCTGATGAGGAAGAAATCTTTACTGATAAGATTAAGAGTTTTAGTGGTAATAAAGTTGTATTCTATGGTAAGGGTGAAAAAGAACTTGCTTCTTCTGTAACCCTCTACAACAACTTTGCTGCAGGAACACCGGCAGTACTTGGTTCCAATGTTAATAATGGTGATGTAGTAAAAGTTGTACTGGATGATAAAGGCAAGATCATTAAGTTTATTAAGTTTGCTTATCCCAACACTGACTACGTAAAAGAAATTGATGTTGCTAACAAGAAAATCACCTTTAAGCGGTCTGGTAGCTCCATCTCCTTAAAGGATAAGGATGAAGACTATATCCAGATCTTCAAGAACGGTAAAAAGGCAACTTTAGCTGACATCAAGGTTGGCGATGTAGTATCTTATTATTATAATGGTGATAAATATTTGATCGCAGCTACAGATGCTGTTGTAAGCGGTAAGCTGACCTCTGTTGCTGATGCAGCTGGCAACAATGTAAAACTGGTTGTTGGCGATAAAACTGTATATACTAATGGAACCGCTGAATACACAACGAATAACGGCGATTCCTTCAGTACAGCTACAACTGCTAACTTGAACGATGATCTGGTTGGCCAGAATGTTACTGTGAAACTGGGTCTGAATGGTGAGGCAGCCTATGTTATCAGTGACAAGGAAGCTACCAGCAAGACATTTGATGTACTGGTCAGAAATATTACCAAAGAAACTACTTATAGTGGAAACACCAATTCCACCAAGACCTATATCAAGGTAACCAAGTTTGATGGTACCATGCTGGTATATGAAGTTGATAACGATGACTACAGCACTGTTGGCGATATGGCTAATGGATATGTAGGTCTGAGTACTGTTATTACTAATCCCGATACTGCTGAAATCAATCCTAAAGACTTGGTCAAAATTACTTTAAATGACTCAGGTAAAGTATCAAAAGTTGTTGCTATAGATAGTAACACGATAAAAACACCAACTGATATCGATAAAGATACAAATGTACTTTATGTAAGTGGTACACCTTACATTATTACCAGTGACACCAAGGTTATCAAGTCCAAGAAATTGGGTGGTGGCTCTTCTACAGCTTATCTTGATGAAACTGAATATGTAACGTGGGATAATGCTGAAGATTATGTAGCACAAAATCTAACTAATACTAAAATAGTTATTGATGGTTCCAAAGTTAAATATGTCTTCTTGGATTCTACTACTGCCGTTGCTTCCGACTATAAGTGGGGTGTTGTTGTAGGCAGTAAGTTCGGTATCGGTGGCGGAGACTATGCGGTTAAAATCAACATCGATGGTACCGAAAAGCAATACACACTGGATGTTGCAAGCTTTACCTATTCTAACCAGCCTATTATTTTCAAACTGAATGCAGATGGAACTAAATTGAATTTTGCAAACGGACTAGTTGAAATGGGTGGTTTGGAAACAGTAGAGAAAGTTGAAACCGTAGGCGACAAGGTAATTATCACCATGACTAACGGGAACCAGCGGATTGGCATTGCCTCCAAGGTTAAATACTTTGATAAATCTGGAGGTAAGAACATTACTCCGATTACTGGAGTCTCCAGTGGAGATAATGTACGGGTCTATGAATTCCTGGATAAAGATGGAAAATATCAGTCGCCGACTGATGGCATGATTGACTTTGTAGTAAAAGAATAACAACAAGGGGCTAAGCCCCTTGTTTTTTTTGGTGCGCCCGGCATGGGCGTTGTCTATAGGGTGAAAGTCCTGAACGGGGAAGGTAGCAGTAACCGTAGCTTAAGACAAGGGTGTCCACCGTGATGAAGGGCCGAACACGAAGTGAGGGCTTGGCTTGGTACGTTCGAGTGATACTCAAAGACAGCAGAAAACCCCATATGGGGACTGCCATGGGGAGGAAGCGGTGAATCCGCAGGGGACCCATGGAGGGCCGAGTGTAACTCCGGCACAACCCGGGAACACATCCCGCGAAAGTGATGGTAATGGGCAGAAGGAGAAGGTTGTGGCCAGACAGAACATGCTGGCAACCCTAAGACGAGTAGAGGTGAACAAAGGTGCTCCAGGAATCGACCAGGTCACGGTAAAAGACCTCCGGGACTACGTACGAGAGCACTGGGACAGAATCAGGGAAGAACTTCTCACGGGAACCTATAGACCGCAACCGGTACGCCGGGTCGAAATCCCGAAACCTGGCGGCGGAACAAGGCTATTAGGAATCCCAACCGTCATAGACCGCCTAATCCAGCAGGCACTCCTGCAGGTACTTACCCCTATCTTTGACCCGGAGTTTTTCCCATACAGCTATGGGTTTAGACCTGGACGCAGGGGACATGATGCGGTCAGACAGGCAAGGAAGTAAGAGTATCGACGCGAAGCGCAGGGGCGGAACAATCCGCAGTAGTGATGAAGCTCCCGTAGTGGGTGTGAAGCAAAGGGATTGTATTATCGTTCTTGGGAATGTCAAATCGTTCCTGGAGAAGAAGTTGATAACTTCTCGAAGCAAGGCAGAGAAGATTTCGGATCGCATCAAGAGCATCAATGCCTACCTTGGAGGCTGGATAGGCTACTATGCGCTGGCAGAAACGCCAAGCATATTCCAGGAAATCGAGGGATGGCTAAGACGAAGATTGCGGATGTGTGTCTGGAAACAGTGGAAGCGTGTCCGAACCAGATACCGTGAACTGCGGGCATTGGGCTTGCCTGAGTGGGTTGTCCATAGGATGGCCAGTGCCCGCAAAGGCCACTGGCGCATGTCTCAGAGATTAAACAAGGCCCTGAACAATGCCTACTGGCATGAAGAGTTTAACTGAACGTTATCATCGCATTCGTCAAGCTTGGTGAACTGCCGTTTACCGAACGGTATGTGCGGTGGTGTGAGAGGACGGGGGGTTAGTCACCCTATCCTACTCGATTGTGTATGAAATGACTTATTTTATAGCGAAGAGTAAAAGCAAGGGACTTATGTTCTTTTTTACAGAAAAATGTAATCATTAGCAAACAATAGGATAATAAGGAGGACTTTCTGTTTTAATGTCGAATATCAGGATTTATAAACAGGTCTATCATGGTTACATACTGACTTGCTTGCCTTGTGGAGGCGATAAAAAGACTCAATGAAAAGGTGAAAATAATGAAAGCAAAAGTTATAATAACCGGAGCGGCAGGAATGTTAGGGCAAGATCTGTGCTCTGTCCTGCAATCACAATGGGATGTATACGGATTGAGCCGGGAAGAATTGGATATAACCCAATATCTGCGGGTGGATGAGGTTTTGAAGAAAATTAAACCTGCAGTAGTTATAAATGCGGCAGCATACACCCAGGTTGATAATTGCGAAACGAATCAAGAAGAAGCATACCGGGTAAATGCTCTGGGTCCTCGTAATTTGTCAGTGGTATGTCAGCAAATAGGAGCTTCACTGGTACAAATCAGTACTGATTATGTTTTCGATGGCAAGGGCGCTCAACCGTATGATGAATACAGTCCGACTAATCCTCTTGGTGTTTATGGCAAATCCAAACTGGCAGGAGAAGAATTGGTAAAAACCCTGACTAATCGATACTATATTATACGCACCGCCTGGCTATATGGTAAAAATGGAAACAATTTCGTTAAAACTATTTTACGCCTGGCTGCTGAAAGAGAATATCTTACAGTTGTTGACGACCAGACAGGGTGTCCTACTTATACAAAAGATTTAGCTGTTGCAATAGCAGAATTGCTTGAACAACCGGGCTCTTATGGAGTTTACCATTTTACCAACAGTGGTAGTTGCACCTGGTATGAATTTGCCAGAGAAATACTGAAAATTGCTGGGATAGAAAAAGACGTAAGACCCATCAAAAGTCATGAATTAAATCGACCGGCACCACGGCCGCATTATTCAGTTTTGGCAAATAACCTGGGGCCTTTAAATGGAGTAAAACCATTGAGAGAATGGCAGCAGGCTTTGAAAGAGTTTCTTAATGAAATCAAATTAGTGGGGGATTGAAATGAAAGGTATAATTTTGGCAGGAGGTACTGGCTCTAGACTGTATCCGCTAACAAAGGTAACAAATAAGCATTTATTACCGGTAGGCAATTATCCCATGCTGTATTATCCAATCAAACGTTTACAAGAGTGCGGGATTGAAGACGTCATGATCATTACTGGCAAAGAACATGCTGGCAGTATTGTCAACCTGTTAGGCAGTGGTGCCGAAATGGGTTTGCGCTTTACTTACCGGATCCAGGATCAGGCGGGAGGAATAGCTCAGGCTCTTGGTCTCTGTGAGGAATTTGTCGGACACAATCAATGTATCGTGATTCTTGGTGACAATATATTTGAAATGAATATTAGCAAGTATGCCGAAAACTTCCGCCGGCAAGGAAAGGGAGCCAAAATCCTGCTAAAAGAGGTGCCAGACCCTCATAGATTTGGTGTAGCAGAACTTAAGGACGGAAAAATCATCAGTATTGAAGAAAAACCCAAAAACCCCAAAAGCAATTATGCGGTAACAGGTATTTATATGTATGATCACCATGTTTTTGAGATCATCAAAACCCTTAAGCCTTCTGCCAGGGGAGAACTGGAGATTACCGATGTTAACAATGCTTATATCGCAAGTAATAGTCTGACTTATGATATTTTAGAGGGCTGGTGGACTGATGCCGGGACTTTTGAATCTTTTTATAGGGCTAATCAACTGGCAGCCACAATCGAATTAGACTTGTAAGTGGGGGTTAATATGGATACAATTGCCGGAGTAAAGGTAAAAAAACTGATTAAACGTGTTGATGATCGTGGGTTTTTTATGGAAATTTTAAGGGACGATGACGAGCTTTTAACCAGGTTTGGACAAGCGTCCATGTCTTTAACCTATCCAGGCGTAATCAAGGCGTTTCATTATCATAAAAAACAAGATGATTTATGGTTTTTTCCTGTTGGCAATGCGCAAGTCGTATTATATGACCTGCGTCAGGATTCTCCTACCTACAAAATGACGAATGTCTTTTATATGGGAGAGCACAATCCCATCTTGCTAACAATACCCAAGGGAGTAGCTCATGGCTATCGGGTTTTGGGGAATGAACCTGCTGTCATAGTTTATTTTACTACGGAATCATATGACCGGAATAACCCGGATGAATTCCGCATTGCCTGGGATGATCCGGAAATAGGTTTTGATTGGACAACGAAAAACAGATAGGAGGAGAACGGTGAATAAAAGAATTTTAGTTACCGGAGGAGCGGGGTTTATTGGTTCAAATTTTATAAGATATATGCTAAAAAAATACCCTGAAGTCCGGATAGTCAATCTAGATAAACTAACATACGCGGGTAATTTGGAAAACTTGAGAGATATAGAAGATAATCCGAATTACCGGTTTGTGAAAGGAGATATTGCAGATCCCGTTGTAGTCGACCAGTTAGCAGCAGAGGTTGATTATATTGTCAATTTTGCTGCTGAATCCCATGTTGACCGCAGCATTGAGGATCCTTCAATTTTTATAAAGACAAATGTTATGGGTACCCAGGTGCTGTTGGATGCTGCTAAAAAACACGGGATAGAAAAATATTTGCAAATATCTACAGATGAGGTGTATGGATCCCTGGGACCGACCGGTTATTTTACTGAGGAAACACCCTTGGCGCCTAACAGCCCTTATTCGGCTAGTAAAGCTGGAGCTGACCTACTGGTTAGAGCTTATCATGAAACCTACGGATTACCGACGCTGATAACCAGGTGCTCAAATAATTATGGACCTTATCAGTATCCAGAGAAACTTATCCCTTTTTTCATTAAGAGGGCACTTGCAGATGAGTACCTGCCGGTCTATGGCGATGGAATGAATATAAGAGATTGGTTACATGTGGAGGATCACTGCAGGGCGATTGATTTGGTTTTGCAGAAGGGTAGAATAGGTGAAGTTTATAATATTGGCGGCAATAATGAAAGGACGAATATTGAGATTACCAGGTTGATTCTGCAGGAATTAAACAAACCGGAAAGTTTGATTAAATTTGTTCAGGATAGATTAGGGCATGACAGACGTTATGCTATTGATGCCAGTAAGATTAAAACAGAACTGGGCTGGCAGCCTGAGTATACTTTCGAGCAAGGAATAAAGGAGACTATAAAGTGGTATCTGGAGAACAGGAAATGGTGGGAAAAAATTTAATCAAGGAAAAACGAATTAGATTTGGAGCGCATGTTAGCTTTATTTCCGAGATTCGTGAACTGTATGAATATAGAGGTCTTTTACTGAATTTAACGAAAAAAGAACTTAGCTTAAAATATAAAGGGTCAGTTTTAGGTTTTTTGTGGTCCTTTATGAATCCTTTGTTAATGATGACAATTTATTCAATCGTATTTACTACAATAATACGAATTGGGATTGAAGATTTTCCTATATTTTTCTTAGGCAATTTTTTACCATGGACTTTTTTTCAAATGTCAGTTTTGAGCTGTGTATCTTCAATAGTTTATAACGCAAATCTTATTAAAAAGGTTTACTTTCCTAGAGAGGTAATACCTTTATCCATAACTATAGCAAATCTAATAAATATGTTATTAAGTTTTATTGTATTTTTATTATTCTTACTCTTTTTTGGAAAAAGCATAAACTATTCTGTGTTTTTTTTACCAATCGTAATCATTATACAATTCTTTTTTACAGCCGGTCTTGGAATGCTTCTAGCTGCACTCAACACGTTTTTTCGTGATATTGAACATTTGGCAAACGTAATATTTTTTGCCTGGTTTTATATAACACCAATTTTTTTTCCTTTGTCAATGGTACCTAAAGATTATAAATTTATGTTTTTAATAAATCCTATGACGCTGATTATTACTAATTATACAGATATTTTATATTTTGGTAAATGGCCAAGTGTTAGTAATTTATTAATTTCGTTGTTTTTGGCAGGATTTGTTTTTCTAGCAGGGTACTATGTTTTTAATAAACTTAAATGGCTGTTTGCCGAGCATGTATAAAATAAATACTTAATGAGGCGATGATTGGTAATGTATGCAGTAAAGATAGTAGGTATTTCAAAGAAATTTAAGTTATATCAACAAAGAACATATTCATTGAAAGAATTTTTGATACGAAGGAACAATCAATATGAAGAGTTTTGGGCGCTAAAAAATATCAATATTAATATTCCTAAAGGAAAGACTGTAGGATTAGTAGGTAAAAACGGATCTGGGAAAAGTACGTTACTTAAAATTATTGCTAGAATACTAAAACCAACTGAGGGGTTCATAGAAGTTAATGGAAAGGTTTCGGCTCTTTTGGAATTAGGTGCAGGTTTTCAAAGTGATTTTACGGGTAGAGAAAATATTTTTCTTAATGGCTCAATTTTAGGATTATCTAATAAAGAAATCATAAATAAAATGCAGGATATTATTGATTTTTCTGAACTGGAAGACTTTATAGATACTCCGGTTAGAAATTATTCTTCTGGAATGTATATGCGGTTAGCTTTTGCTATTGCGGTAAATGTTGACCCAGATATTTTACTAGTAGATGAAGTTCTGGCTGTAGGTGATGAAGCTTTTCAAAAAAAGTGTTTAGAAAAAATTAATGAATACAAAGCTAAAGGTAAAACAATTATTATTGTCTCTCACTCTGCTGATTTAGTAGAAGCTTTTTGTGATTTAGCTGTTTTATTAAAGCAAGGACAAGTTGAAGACGTTGGAACTGCATCGGAAATAATAAAAAAATATCGCATGTTGGGATAAATGGGAGGTTTAGATGTGAACGATAATACCACTGTTTGGGATAATGTATTTGCTAGCTGGGATCCCAAATTGATACCGGTGCCTTCTCCATTAGCGTGTGAATTTATATATCTTTTTAAAAGTCTAGTTCCTGAAGGAGCTTGTCTTTTAGAGGTGGGCAGTGGAAGTGGAGAGATTTCAGCTGCTTTAGCACAAAACGGATATGAGTGTACTTTACTTGATGCGTCAGATGTCGCATTAAATTTAAGCAAACTTTTATTCGAAAATAATAATTGTAAAGGGAATTTTGTTAAAGGCGATTTATTTAATTTGCCTTTTCCTGATGAAAGTTTTGATATAGTTTGGAATAGTGGAGTGATAGAACATTTTGATGACGTGGAAATAGTAGCTGCTCTTCGTGAAATGCGAAGGGTTAGTAGGAAGTTTGTAGTAGTTGCTGTACCCAATGCATCATGTGTTTTTTATAGATTGGCTAAGTGGTATCTTGAGAGTCAAGATAAATGGGAATATGGAAAAGAAACTCCAAAATCCTCTTTAAAAAAGCTTTTTAGACAAGCAGGCTTCTCAAAGTCTATTATAGAAGGGTATATAGGTTATGATTTGGGTATTAGCTGGATTAACAGGTTAGACCAAATTCCAGAAGGATTCGGGGAATTAATCAGGCATTGGTCTCAAGAACTAAGAAATGATGAGGCATTAATATCAAGTCTTAGTTATTTATTAGTAACGATTGGACATAAGAACAATGATAGTTGGCTGTCTTTGGCAGGAGGGGACGTATTATTGCTTAAAAAGAAACTAGGCCTAGGTTTAAGTGAAAAAAGGACAAAGAAAATGGGAATAAATTCGTTAAATGAAAAAATCAAAGAACTCCAAGACACTTTAAATAACTTTATTTTGGAACGATTGTACATTGATTTGGAAAACGAAAGGAAACAAAATTTGGCGCTACAAAAGGAGTTAGGTGAACTCAGGGTGCAACTAACCAGTAGCCAGTATGATTTGTTTAAAAAAGAAAACGAAATTAAAGTTCTCGCAGAAGAACTTAATAAAGTAAAGGTACGTCTTGCTGAAATCATTGAAGAAAAAAATTTTATTGAAACTAAATTAGAGACGGAAGTTGCCCATGTTACACAGGAAAAAAAGATGTTGGAGGATACATTAAAATCAATCTATAATTCTCGTGCTTGGAAAGCTCTAACTCTATATCGCAAATGCAAATATGGATTATTAGAATTGTTTAAAAAAAAATCTGAGGTCGCTATAAAAAAAAATAATGAGCAGGTAAATGTAGGTTTAGAAGTACCGTTAGAAAATAATCCTTATCATATATGGAAGTATGATATCTTGTGTTTTCCAATTATAGACTGGGGTTTTCGCTATCAAAGACCACAGCAATTAATGACCCACTTTGCTGATAAGGGATATAGAATTTTTTACTTTACTACTACATTTAATCTAGCTAAAGAAAAAGATGAACCTAAAATAGAAATCAGAGAGATTAGGAATAATGTTTGGGAAGTCAAACTATCTCTTGTACGTAATCTTAATATTTATAAGGATAGCATTGACGATATAAATCTAAATATGCTTAAGAAATCAATCTTTGAGTTAAGAAAAAGATTTGGTATCTTAATGGCATGTAGTATAGTAGATCTTCCCTTTTGGGGGAAATTAGCTTTTAGTCTAAAAGAAGAATTTGGGTGGAAGGTTATTTATGATTGCATGGATCAACACAGTGGGTTTTCAACAAACGATGATATAATGTTGAGAACAGAACGAGAACTGACACAGAAAGCGGATTTAGTAATAACGACTTCCAAAAAGTTGTTTAACGATAAAAGAACAGAAAACAGACATACAATTCTAATCCCTAATGCTGGTGATTTTAAGCATTTTTCTAATCCGCCTGATACCCAAAAACCGGAATATTTAAGTGGACCTGTAATTGGTTATTATGGAGCAATTTCTGATTGGTTTGATGTTGAAATTATCAGGTATTCGGCAACAAAACATTTGGATTGGAATTTTTTGTTAATAGGGAGCACTTTTGGAGCCGACATTGAGCCACTGAAAGGATTAAAAAATGTTTTTCTATTGGGTGAAAAATCTTACGCTGAATTGCCAATGTATTTAAGCTGGTTTGATGTAGCAACAATACCTTTTAAGATTAATGAGTTGACTTTAGCTACAAATCCGGTTAAGTTTTTTGAATATATTGCGATGGGAAAACCAGTTGTTTCAATAAAACTACCGGAACTTGAGCCATATGCAGAACTTGTTTATCTGGCAGATAATAAAGAAGAGTTTGATAAAATGCTTGAGCTTGCTATAAAAGAAAAAGATATTGTTATAAAAGAGAAACGAATTTCTTTAGCAAAGGAGAATACATGGGAAAAACGATGTGAATTAATGGAACAGGAGATGTCTAAGCTATATCCACTGGCAAGTATTATAATTGTTACCTTTAATAATCTAAGTCTCACTAAGCAGTGTATTGATAGTATTTTTGCTAATACACTCTACCCTAATTTTGAGATTATAATAATTGACAATAATTCAAATGATGGTACAAAAGAATACTTGAAAGGATTGGAGGCTACCGATGCTAGGGTAACGGTTATCTTAAATGAAAAAAATTATGGTTTTGCAAAAGCTAACAATCAAGGGCTTAAAATTGCTAAAGGGGAATTTTTGGTATTACTAAACAATGATACCATTGTTTCAAGAGGATGGTTGGACGCCCTTGTCCAGCATGCAAAGAGAGAAGATGTTGGACTCGTAGGACCAGTTACCAATTCTATTGGTAACCAAGCAAAGATAGAGGTTGACTATAAGAGTCCTTCCGAAATAAATGAATTTGCATGGAAGCATTGTTCAAAAAATAAAGGCATTATTTTTGATATACCTATGTTAGCTATGTATTGCGTAGTAATGCGAAGAGAAGTTTTTGAAAAAGTAGGATTTTTAGACGAGGGCTTTGAGGTAGGTATGTTTGAAGACGATGATTATTCTCATCGAGTAAAGTTAGCTGGATACAGGGTAGTTTGTGCTGAGGATGCCTTTGTTCATCATTTTGGCGGGGCGTCATTTGGGAAATTGGAAGAACAAGATTATAAAGAAATTTTTGAGAAAAACAAGCGAAGGTTTGAAGAAAAGTGGAAAATAAAATGGAAACCCCATTCTTATCGCTAAGTGATAAGGTGACTTGATGATGGAAGGCAAAACAATCATAATTCTAGGAGTAACCGCTTGGAACGATATTAGGCAGCGACCTCAACACTTTGCTGTTATGCTTGCAAGGAAAAATAAGGTTATTTATTTTAATCCTATAGTATCACCATTTACAGTGATTCAAGGGAAAACTAAAAGGGGAGTTTTTCCAAAAGTTTTTAGTTCAGAAGGGGTAATAATTATCGACCCGCCTCTTTTATGTCCGTTTTCCAATAAAATTAGGCTTATAAATAAGTTTAATGCAACAATATTTTCTCTGTTTTTTAGGGGCATGATTAATGAGAAAATTGATATTTTATGGGTAACTAGTCCGATCTGGGCGGATGTAGTTGGTAATTTGAAAAGTAACCATATAGTTTTTGACTGTATGGACAATTATCCTGAGTTTTTTGTAGGAAGAGAGAAAAGGAACTTCGAAAATCTAGAAAAAAAATTAGTGGTATGTGCTGATGTCATTATTACTTCTTCCCAAGAGTTATATTCTAAAATCAAGGAAAGATATAACCGTAGTAATGATGTATTTTTAATATTGAATGGTGTGGAAGTTGAAAACTTTTTACCTGCAATAAAATATGACACACCAAATATTGAAAACCCCGTTATAGGTTTTGTTGGTAATATAGGAGCATGGGTTGATTTAGATTTGATTGAATTTCTAGCTATTAGAAATCCACAGTGGGATATTAGGTTGATTGGGCCAATAAATCAGGGAATTAAGTATAGATCTAAAATGAAAAATGTTAAATTTATTGGTCCAGTGAATTATTATGAATTGGCTTCATTTATGAGAGAATTTGATATAGCAATAATCCCTTTTAAAAAGAATGAGTTAACGAAATATGTTAACCCGGTTAAAATATGGGAATATTTAGCTGCGGGGAAACCTGTGGTTTCAATTGGTATTCCAAGTCCCAGTCCGGATCATCTTTGCCGGACATCGGAAAATTATGAGGGTTTTGAGGCTAACATTAAAAGGTTTCTGTCTGCTAACAGTTTTTCTCAGGAAAAGATAACAGAAAGAGTAAATTTTGCAAGGGATAATTCTTGGGAAAAACGATTTGAGGAGATAGAGATTATACTTTCTAAAATGAATTAAGGTGAGTTATGAAAGTAACAATTGTTATTCCGAATTGGAATGGTGGAAAGTTCTTACGTCAATGTTTAAGTTCTTTAGTGAATCAAACTTTTACTGACTTCGAAACAATCCTGGTTGATAATGGCTCTACGGATGATAGTGTCTTAATAACCAAAAAGGAATTTCCTTGGGTACAAATTATATGCCTTGACAAAAATTATGGTTTTGCTTATGCAGTCAATCGAGGTATTGAGAATGCAAGGGGTGAGTATATAGCTTTATTAAATAATGATACATTTGTTGATCAAGATTGGTTAAAAGAGTTAGTTAATGCTCTTGATATCGATCCTGAAGTCAGCTTTTGTTCCTGTAAGATGTTACAGTTTGGTAATAAGGCTGTAATTGATTCTGTTTGCGATGTGTACACATTATCAGGTCAAGCGGTTAAGCTTGGCTATGGTTTAAGAGATTGTGGGCAATATGATAGTTTGAAGGAAGTATTTGGAGCTTGTGCAGGTGCAGCGATTTACCGTAAAGAGTTTTTTGATAAGGTTGGCTTATTTGACGAATCTTTCTTCTGTTATTATGAGGATGTGGATTTAAATTTAAGGGCTGCGGCTAAAGGACTAAAGTGCGTATTTGTTCCCAAAGCAGTAGTTTACCATATAGGTAGTGCTACAACGGGTGGAAGGTATAATAAGTTTAATTTATATTATACGGGACGGAATTATGTTTTAACCTTAAAGAAAAATCTACCAAAATCTCTCTTGCTTATACTTGTACCCTTGATTTTTTTAAGTAATATAGTACTAGTTATAAAATTTGCCTTTATAAAAATTAGTCTTGGTAAATGTTATCTTAAAGGTTTAATTGATGGGATTAAGGCTGACGTTTCAGTTCACTATACCAAACAACTAAATTTTTATAAAGGGTTAATTATTATGTGTCAAGGGTTTATACTAACATGTCAATTTAGGTTTAGTAGATTGAAATATGGATTAGAGGAAAAATGGCCATAATTATAAGAGTGATTCATTTTAAACTTTTTATGGGGGAGATTAAGTGGAATTGACATGGTTTATTATAAAGCATTATTTAATTATCATTGGTTTATTAGTTTCATCATTTCTTTTAGGATTTATTTTTCTAAAAAAATTTAATTTTAAAACGGATCTGGAACTATTCTTTTTTTCAACTTCACTAGGGATTGGTATTTGGGCAATTATACTGTTTGTCCTTGGTTTAATTGGATTATTATATAAAGAAGTTATTTATTTTATTAATATTATTATTTTTATAAAAAACCTTTCTAAAAGTAACATAAACTTAAAAAGTATATTTTTGTCCAGAAAAGACTGTATTAAAGATAGTTTAATTATTTTAGGATTACTTTTTATAATTTACCCAATTTTTATTTTCTTTTTGTATCCACCTACCGCTTGGGATTCAATAAGTAGTCATTTAGCGGCAGCGAAAATCTATGCAAATTCTCATGCTCTCGTTTACACACCATATTTAAGATATCCTGTATTTAATCAGAATACAGAATTATTATTTTCAGTGATGTTTTTAATTGCAGATGATATTGCAGCTCAGTCCATTTCGTGGGTTTCTAATTTATTGGTTGTTATTGGTATTTATTCCTTTTCATCTCATTTTTTCAACAGAGGTGTGGGAATTATTAGTGTTACTTTCTGGTTATCAGCACCATTAGTCCTTCATTTAGCTTCTATTGGCTATGTTGATATAAACCTTACTCTATTTACTGTAGCTGCTTGTTTTTCTGGATTCATATTTTTAAAAGAAACTGATATTGGATGGGCTTACTTATCAGCAGTATTTTTTGGATTTGCAGTGGGAACTAAATATTCTGCACTTATTGTAATTACTTTGTTTATATTACTATTATTTAGTCATTATTTAAAAGTTGGTGGATTTAGAGGAGCAATTAAACTGGGATTTAAATACGGAATGGTAGGTTTAATAATATCTTTACCTTGGTTTCTACGAAATTATTTTTATTCAGGGAATCCTTTTTTCCCGTTTTTTAGCAAAGTATTTGGTTTAGGAAAGATATGGACCAAAGACGACTATAACGGACAAATTCAGGATCTTCTTTACTCTCATGGTCTTCAGAAAAACATTGTTAACCTCTTAGATATACCTCATGAATTGTCATTTCATTGGGACCGCTTTTTAATTGAGGCCCCATTTACACCTATTTTCTTTTTCGGGCTAATTCTATTTTTAAGTGTTCCACAAAAAGGAAAATACATTTTATCTATATTTTTAATATGGGTTAGTTATTTAGTAATTTGGTTCTATTCGGCTCAGATACCTAGATACTTATTAATTATTTGGCCTCTTGCGTGTATTACTTTTGGCTGGGCAACAGATTATTGGATAAGTAAAGTTTTCTCTAAAGCCAAAATTAAAGATATTGCAACATACCTTATTTCTACTATACTTTTGTTTAATATTTCTTTACCATATTTACAAAGGGAATTAAACAACATGGGAGATTTGCCGGTTAATTCTGAAGATAGAGATGAATATTTATCTAGGTTTCTACCGACATATCCGGCATATAAATATCTTAACTCGCGAGAAAAATCAACTATTTATGCGTTACTTGACGAAAATATGAACTATTTTTATAAAGGGACTTTTATAGGGGATTGGTTTGGACCAGGAAGATACTCGCAAATACTTAATAGTATTAATTCGGGACAGGCTTTATATAATACATTAAAAAAGTTAAATGTTAAATATTTTGTCGTAAATCTTCAAAGAACCAAAAATATTTCTTTACCCAGTGATGAATTTTTTCAAAGTCATTTTTTGTTAGAATATGAAAATGAGTATGTTAAGGTGTTTTCTCTACATTGATAGTTAGTAAATAATATATTTATTGAAGTAATAATTTGACTAGAAAGGAGTTTGCTATGAGTTTTTTTCCTAAAACGATTGTTATTATTCCTGCTTATAACGAAGAAAAAAGTATAGGAATTGTTGTTAAAAAAATATTAAAAATATATCCTGAGTTTACAATTCTGGTTATCGATGATGGCTCAAATGATAATACTGCTGATATCGCTTTTCAGGCCGGAGCTAAAGTTATTAGACTCCCACAAAATTTGGGAATTGGAGGAGCTGTGCAAACTGGTTATCTGTATGCATTATATAACAAATATGAGATTGCAATTCAAATAGACGCAGATGGACAACATAAGCCTGAGGAATTACATAAGATACTTAAACCGATTGTAGAACAAGAGGCAGACCTAGTAATAGGCTCGAGATATGTAAAAAAAACCCAATACAAATCAACATTTAGTCGTAGAGTTGGTATGATTATCTTATCTGCTTTAGTTAGCTTAATAACGAAGCAAGTTTTTAAAGATACTACTTCTGGATTTAGAGCTGCAAATCGGAAGGTAATTAAACTATTTGCAAAGGAATATTCTACTGATTATCCTGAAGTTGATTCTTTGGTTGTAGCTAAGATGTATGGATTAAATATTAAAGAAGTTTCGGTTGAAATGGAGCAGAGGCTAGCGGGTAGTTCATCTATAACACCTTTACGTTCAGTATATTATATGATTAAGGTTAGCTTATCTTTATTAGTTAGAGCTCTTAAGTACGAAAGGATGACACTATGAAAAATATTTTGATTTTTTCATTTACAATTAGTATTATTTTTATGATAATAATATTTGATTTAATTCGTAAAAAACTTCTCAAAGAACAATATGCATTGCTCTGGTTGTTTTTTGGTAGCATTATGATTATTTTATCAACAAATTCCGTTTGGTTAGATTTCATGGCCAGAGTATTGAATGTAATTTATCCTCCTTCTTTGCTTTTCTTATTCGGAATATTGGTTTGTCTCTTTCTGATTCTTCATCTCTCATTGGTGGTATCAAGACAATCAGAGCGAATAGTTAGGTTAACCCAAGAAATTGGGATTTTAAGACATGAGATTGAGAAAAGAAGAGATGGTTAATATTTAATATCTTATAAACGACAATATAAATTGTTTGCTTCTTAATAAAGGTGAATTAATGGTATAAATTTTGACATGAGGGTGGTAGAAGAATTGATAATTTTTTTAACGATTTTAAACTCAATGTTTATGGTTATCGGGCAAATAATGTGGAAATTGGGAGTAATAGGAAAAGAGATTAATAGTGTTTCACAGTTATTAAAGCTCTTCTTGAATCCCTTTATAATATTAGGCATTGCTATATATGTATTTGCTACTGGACTTTGGCTTTATATATTAAACAAAGGAGAGCTAAGTTATGTCTATCCTTTACAAAGTATATCCTATATTTTTGCATTGATGGCCGGATTGACTATTTTTAAAGAGAATTTAACTGCTTCTAAATTAATTGGCGTCTGTTTAATTTGTTTAGGAGTAATAATGCTTGCTAGAAAGTAGAGAAAAAATGTGGACGTAAAGTTGGAAAAATGGGCTTGTTCAGTTAATGTATTTGTTTATATTGGCAATTAAGGAACAGCAACTATAGATACTATAAAATCTCTATAATTTCTATAATAGTAGAGGTATTCCTATATGATTCATATTCAGATTATTACTTTTAATAATCAGAGAATAATCACCAACTGCCTACAATCTGTTAATAAACAAATATTGAAGGATTACTCTGTTGGTATCATTGATAATGCTTCACATGATAATACTGTTGATCTAATTAAAAAGTTTCATAATATAGCTTTTAAACAAAATACCATTAACCTTGGTTATGCGGCAGCTCACAATCAGGGACTAAGAGAGCAAAAAGCCGACTATATTTTCGTATTGAACCCTGATATCCAATTAGCCCCAAACTTTCTTAAAGAATTAATAAACACGATACAACAAGACCCCTCCATCGGTATGGTTTGTGGCAAACTTCTCCGTATGACTACAGATGGTCAACTAACCAACATCATTGACTCAACCGGCCTTATCTTGAAAAAAAATCGCCGGGCTTTCGATCGAGGACAGGGAGAAGAGGACAGAGGCCAGTATGATGAGCCGGGATATGTCTTTGGCTGTAGTGGCGCTGCCGTTCTTTATCGCCGAGAAATGCTTGAAGATATCAAGGTTTTGGACGAATATTTTGATGAATCATTCTTTGCCTATAAGGAAGATGTAGATTTAGCCTGGCGTGCCCAATTGCGAGGGTGGAAAGCTTATTATAATCCTAAAGCAGTTGCCTACCATGTCAGAGGTTGGAAGGAAAACGGAAGAGATCAAGTTCCTCGTTTTGTTCAAATTCATTCTTACAAAAACAGATATCTTATGCTATTAAAAAATGATACATTGATGAGTATATTACGTGCCCTTCCACAGTTCTTGCTTTATGAATTTGCAGCTTTTATATATGCTCTATTCAGAAGACCTTATTTGCTAAAAGGCTGGGTACAAATTTTTAAATTGCTTCCCCTGACCTGGAAAAAACGCAAGATTATTCAGAGCAGAAGGAAAGTCACCCCCAGAGAAATTGAAAAATGGTTTGAATGAAAAGTAAACCTGTTTAATGGGAGGACAAACATTGAAACTGTCCATCATCATCGTCAATTATAATACCAAAGCCTTGCTAAAACAGACTCTACAGTCTGTCTACAACCATCCTCCTCAAGCAGATTTTGAAGTCTTTGTTGTGGATAATCATTCAACCGATAGCAGTGTTGAGATGGTTAAACAAAATTTTCCGCAGGTTAAACTGATTGAAAATCAGGAAAATGAAGGCTTCTCCCGTGCCAATAATCGCGCTATTCGAATAAGCAAAGGCGAATATATACTTCTGCTCAATTCTGATACTGTAGTTTTACCTAATACTTTTGATATTATGCTTGATTTTATGGACAAGCACCCGCAAGTAGGGGCGGCGGGATGTAAAGTTCTATTACCTGACGGCAAGTTGGATTTGGCTTGCCGTCGCAGCTTTCCCACCCCGCTGAATGCCCTTTTTCAGGCCCTTGGACTGAGTAAACTCTTTCCCAAAAGTCGGTTATTTGCACAATATAACCTGACGTATTTGGATGAGGATCAAACCTATTCTGTGGATTGCCTGGTGGGTGCATTTATGTTAGTACGCAGAAAAACTATTGAACAGGTAGGTTTACTGGATGAAACCTTTTTTATGTATGGCGAGGATATTGACTGGTGTTACCGGATTAAAAAGGCCGGGTGGGAAATTTATTACTATCCTGAAGCCAGGATCATCCATTATAAAGGAGCTAGTAGTAAAAAAAAGAAATATCGAATGATATACGAATTCCATCGTGCCATGGTAATTTTTTATCAAAAACACTATGCCCCGAATAAATTTGTACTTGTTAATATCATCGTTCTATTAGGAATTTGGCTGCGTTATCTGGTTGCATTAGTTAGAAATTTGTTCAAACAGTCGAATTAGTTGGTGATGTAACAATGATAAGAGAAAACCAGCGTTTTTTAAATCGTGTACTCTTTCTGCTGGACAGTATCACTGCCCTGACAGCTTTATATGCTGCCTGGTGGTTAAGATTTGAAAGTAATTTATTAGGACAAGTTGATATAGGTACACGACTAACCAAATTTAGCTATTTGATCCCCGCTTTATATATAATACCGTTATATTTATTTATTAATTACCTGATCGGGTTATATTCGCCTCAAAGAGCCAGCAGGTTTTCCCATGAATTTGTTCTTGTTATTAA
Organism: Carboxydocella sp. JDF658; assembly: GCF_002049395.1. Taxonomy (NCBI): domain Bacteria; kingdom Bacillati; phylum Bacillota; class Clostridia; order Eubacteriales; family Clostridiales Family XVI. Incertae Sedis; genus Carboxydocella; species Carboxydocella sp. JDF658. Next base: position 41,368 of record NZ_BDLR01000025.1, read on the forward strand.
GAGCAATTTAATTGTTCTTCTACTGGTAATGAGTATTTTGTTTTTTATCAAAGAAATACATTATTCCCGTCTGGTTTTATTAATTTTTCTAATATTAAATATTATATTAAGCACTATTGAACGGTTAACTTTACGATGGTTCCTGCGTTATATCCGTAACCGGGGGTATAACAAAAAATATTTATTGATATTAGGAGCCGGTCGCTTAGGAAGGGAATTTTACAATAAAATTAGCCATCATCAGGAATATGGCTATGAAATATTAGGTTTTTTAGATGATGATCCTGAGAAATTGGGCAAATCTATAGGAAGCACTAAAATTTTAGGTAAACTGGAGCAATTGCCAGAAATATTAACTTCTTTACAAATTGATGAAGTAATCATAGCTTTGCCAGTAACTGCTTATAAACGGATAGCAAATGTTATAGATTTGTGTGAAAAATATGGTGTCAAAGCCTTAATAATTCCGGATTTTTTTGATCTAATTCCTGCCAAACCTCGTATCTCCGATTTAGATGGAATCCCCCTGATTGACATACGCCATGTACCATTGGATGAACCGGTAAATAAAATCATTAAAAGGTTATTTGACATTGTTTTTTCTCTTTCAGTTCTGATCCTTCTCTGTCCACTATTCATACTTATTGCAATAGGTGTTAAACTTTCTTCTCCTGGTCCTGTTTTCTTCAGTCAAGAGCGGATCGGTCTTTATCGCAGACCGTTTAAAATGTATAAATTTAGAAGTATGTATGTAAGTGATGATACAGTTTCGCAGACACAATGGACTGTAAAAAATGATCCGAGACGTACAAAGTTTGGTGCATTTTTGCGAAAAACCAGCCTGGATGAACTGCCTCAATTTTGGAATGTCTTAAAAGGCGACATGAGTGTGATTGGCCCCAGGCCTGAGCGTCCCTATTTTGTAGAGCAATTTAAAGAAAGAATACCTAAATATATGATCAAACATCATGTTAGACCAGGTATTACCGGTTGGGCTCAGGTTAATGGCTGGCGTGGGGATACTTCCATTGAGGAAAGGATAAAATGTGACTTATATTATGTGGAAAACTGGACTTTTTCGTTAGATATTAAAATTATTATTATGACTATTTTAAATGGTTTCTTTAACAAAAATGCCTATTAATTAATAAGGGGGAAGTAGGGTGCCAGTTAACGGATTTGTTTTTTGGGTCTATATATTAACTGTTTTTTTCCTGGTTTTTAACAGGGGTGGTTTTTTTGCTTTTGAAACCATGCCTGTAACTGCTGTTATCCTTGCATTAGGGGCAGCAATTTGGTTGCAAAATCAGTCCGAAGGTAAATATTTTAAATATATGAAAGTGCTTGGTGCCATTTGGCTGGTTACCTGGTTTTTGTCTCTAAATAAAGCAGTTCACCTTAGTTTGGCAATTGAAGAAATGTTAAGGGTTGCTCTCTATATATTTTCATTTATTATTATTTGTTTTGTCGCTCAAAAAAAATCACATCGGAAGTTACTTTTGGGAATATTATTGATTATCGGTGTTACTGAAGCTTTGAGCGGTTTGGGTACTGCCTATGGCACATTTGATTTTGATGCTGCCTATAAAGATGGCAGAGTAATGGGGACAATGCAATACCCTAATGCTTATGCAGCTTTTTTAAGTATGTTATTTATACTAAGTATTTTTATATATACAAATACAGAAGAACGTTATCTAAAATCTTTGATTTCTTCAGCTAATTTTATTATGTTTACTGGGGTTTTGTCAGCTCAATCGAGAGGTTCCGTATTGGTTCTTTTAATGGTGGTATCTTTGGCACTGGTCTTTTGGCCTCGGGAAACCCGCTGGACTGCGATTGCTCAAACAATATCTATTATCATTCTTGCCTTTTTGTTTGCCCATTGGACGGTTGACTTTAGCGGTAAGGTTAGTGAAAGCGAACACTGGCTGGCATTGTTTGGCGGCGGCATTTTAGGTGCTGGAGTTCCTTTTATTAAACCACCAGAGACCATTAAAGCCAAATTTAGTAAACAAGGCAAATTACTATTATTTTTGTTGATGATGGTACTGCTGGCAGGTGTTATTTATTATGCTTTTCAGGAAGAAGGACTCTTTAACCGCCTGGCTAGAATAAATTGGCAAGAACAAAGTGTGCAAGAAAGATTTGTTTTTTACCAGGACGGTCTTAAAATTTTAAAAGACTACCCCTTAACCGGGGCTGGCGGTGGTGGCTGGCGCAGTCTTTTTGAAAAATATCAGAGTTACCGCTATATTTCTCGTGAGACGCATAGTTATCCACTTAAAGTACTTGTTGAAACAGGTATAATTGGCTTTTTATCCTACATTGTATTTTTTGGTGCATATTTCTTACTGGTACTATATAATTTCTTTCAAAAAAAGCATTTTTCCACTTTAGCGATGGGTAGTTTGTGGTCTGTTTTATTGATTACACTCCATAGTTTTATTGACTTCACTTTATCTTTATCTGCTATATCAGTGATTATGTGGACTATCATGGCTTTAACCATAACAGAAATCGATGAACATGAAAATAAAACGATTCGCCCCCTGTGGCAAACCATAAGTGGTCTAATAGTGATAGTTATGTTATTTGGTTTAGCGATAAAAACTGGAGGAGGAGAGTATTATTTTAGAGAAGCTCAAAAAGCGCTACAACAAAATGATATCGATGCTGCGAAAAAATATATTGATAAAGCGACTGATTTTAATAGTTGGAAAGGTGATTACTATCGATTAAAATTTAATATCTATCTATTACATGCTCAGCAACAAAAAGAAATTCAAGAGTTTAATTCGGCTATAGAAGCAGCTAAAAAGGCTGTAGACATTGATTCTTATTCACCCAATAATGTACTCACCTATGGTAAAGCCTTGTTGCTGGAAGGTCAGATCGAACAGGGGCTTAGTGAACTGGAAAAACTGACAACCCTTGCCCCCTATGATATCCGTACCTGGGAAGTCCTGACTGAAGCCTACCATAATGTAGCCCAGTATTACCAGCAACAGGGCGAAACGGCGAAGGCAGAAGCTTATCGGGCCAAAATGCAGGAAGTTCCCCGGCGGATGGAAAAGGTCTGGCAGCAAGTACCGGAAAAATACAAGCGAATGTGGATTGCTTGGCCCAAACTTGAGGTAACAGATTATATGAAAAAACTGTTGGTAAATTAGGGAAAACTCCGGCCGTAGGCCGGAGTTTTTTGCAGGAAATTACAGAAGATTGTCGAACTTATTATGACTAATAATAATACGTTTACGTTATGAAAGGAGCGGAGAAAGATGGGTCTCAAGAGAAGAAGATGGCAGCTGGTGGCCTTGTTCTTGAGTGTATTGTTATTTTGGACCCAGATTGCCTGGGGGGCTTATGGTAGCACTCTTTATCCTTTATATGAAATTTATCACCCCAATGACCCGACTTTAGCTCCGGGTAACGCCGAATTTAATTACAACGGTTATCTCTATTACACCGGTTTTAATCAGACAGTCAAGGTTGATGTTGATTTTAACGGTTGGCTGACGGACAACAATTTAGGTGGAGCAACTATCAGTGAAGTATATGCAGACTTAAGCAGTATCGGTATGGACAGCCATTATTTGTTAATTGATAACGGATATAATAATTTTACCTTGCAATTCCCTCTGCCTGATTTGAATGCAGAAGCCCAAACCTTCAGTTTGCCCCTCATGGTCCAGATCAATGGTGAGAGTAGTCCACGCCTGGCTGGAGAGTATAATCTGCTGTTAAATTACAATTTTCCAGGTGGTTGGCAGCTGTTGCCCGACCCGCGGATACAGACCGATGTGGGCCTGGGCTCCATGACTTCCTTTCAGGTAAACAGGCCTGGAGTCGGTTCAATCAAATGGTGGCCGGCAACGACATTATCCCTGGTGGACCCTGTGCTGATCAATAGCTGGCAGGATTGGCAGAGGGTTTGGCTGGAGCCAAAAATCATCGGTTATGGCCCTGATTATTTGCTTACAATGCCTAACCGCCTGGAAATCGTCATGGAAGATGTCTATTTTGCCGCTGGGACGGGAGATCCTGACATTATCAAACTTACCCCTGATGGTTCCGGTGGCTGGTTAAAGAGCAAACCACTGGATAATACTGCTTTTGTTGTAGCGCCAGCCTGGGATGTCCAGACCAAACAGGTTAACTTTACCATTGACCAACCATCCATCTATGCTTTTCCGCCCAGTTTGCGTGTGGATCTGCCGGTAGAGGATATGGTCTATTTGACAGAGCCGACTCAGGCTCAGGTGACAATCCAGGGCCAGGTTCAAGACCTGAAAGCTACCATCCAAATCTACCTGGATGCTGAACCAGTGCCGCGAGCTACACCCGGATTAAACAACGATGGCACCTTCACAGCAACTTTAAACCTGGCAGGTCTGAATGATGGTACTCATACCTTGAAAATAAAGGCCCTCTCTACCAATCCCATACTGAATGAGGAAATCAGCAAAACAGTGATTACCGACTTACAACCACCCGCTGTCACCGGAGTAGCTGATGGCCAGACTTATACTGCGCCGGTGACCCCGGTTTTTACTGAAGGAAGCGCCTTGCTCAATGGGCAACCATTTCTTTCCGGGACGACCATAACTGAGAATGGGCAATACCAGCTGGTGGTAACAGACAGTGCGGGGCATGCCACTACCATCACCTTCACTATTGCCATCCCTGCTTCCGGGCCTGCATCGGGCGGCAGTTCTGGCTCTGGCTCAAGCTCTGGGGGTGGGTCCAGCTCGGGTTCTGCCTTGCCTGCCGGATTTAATGTTCCTGCCGAACTTTGGGCGGGAATTGCCATCAGCCCGACTACAGTCACTGGCAAAGAACCCGGGATCAATGCTGGCATTTGGGATATCACTTATAATGGTTCATTAAGCCAACCGGCCGCCATCACCTTCCCCCTGCAAACACAGCTCCAGGATGGGCAAGGGGCTGGTGTCTGGTATTACAGCCCTCTGGCAAATCGCTGGCTTCCCATCGGCGGTCAGTTGGGAGTTGATCGGCAAACCATTACTGCTAATCTGAACCATTTCAGCCGCTATGGTGTGTTCCTGCGCCCCAACAGCTTCCCGGACCTCCCGGCTCAGCACTGGGCGGCAGCCACCATCTCCCGCTGGGCAGGTCAGGGACGGATTCAGGGCTACCAGGGTAAGTTTGAACCGGAACGCGCCATGACCAGAGCCGAACTGGCAGCCCTGCTGGTACGGTTGCTGGCCGTAGAAGACGATGGCCGGTCCTTGCCCTTGCCTGCCGATGTTCCTGCCAGTCACTGGGCAGCCCGGGATATTGCCCTGGTGGTGAACAAAGGCTGGTTGCTGGGCTATAATAACCGCTTCCGTTCCCAGGAGGCGGTAACCAGAGAGGAACTGGCCGTGGTTCTGGCCAGGCTGGCTGACCTGGGAGCAAGTGCCGATCTAAGTGCCTTCAGTGATAACAGGCAAATCTCACCCTGGGCCCGCGCGGCGGTAGGACAGGCAGTTAAACAGGGATTAATGAACGGGCGCAGTCACAGCTCTCTGGCTGCTCGGGCAGTTGCAACTAGAGCAGAAGCTGTAAGTATGCTGTATCGCTGGAACAAAAAATTTGGTCTCAATGAATAATTCCCCCTTGTCCAGAACAGATGTTTGCGATATAATTAACATGAAGCTATTGGGAAGGGGGGAGGATGGTGGACAAGCTGGACAGACTGGAAGAAATGATGCGCCAGGTCATTGTCATGCTTGCCGGAATGGATGCCAGAATCGAAAAACTGGAAAAAGAATTTGCTGAACTGAGACAGGAAGTTAATCTGCTTAAGGCACAGATGGCAGAATTTGTTGCTCTTAAACCGCAAATCGAGGAACTGATTGCCTTAAAACCGCAAATCGAAGACTTTATCAAACTTAAACCAGAGATTGAGGAATTTATCAAACTTAAGCCAGAAATCAAGGAACTGATTGCCCTAAAACCGGAGATTCAGGAATTTATCAAGCTTAAGCCAGAGATTCAGGAATTCATCAAGCTTAAGCCAGAGATTCAGGAATTCATCAAACTAAAACCAGAAATTCAAGAATTTATCAAGCTAAAGCCAGATATCCAGGAATTCATCAAGCTCAAGCCTCAAATTAAAGAACTGGTTGCCTTGCAGTCGGATATCCAGGGACTGGTAGCATTAAAACCAGATTTGGAGGCTCTGGTTAGCATGAAACACAAAATCGAAGAAAGCCATACCTGGCTTGGGACCATTTACGAAGGACACCGGTTTCAACGGGCGGAAATGGACCGCGTGAATATCAAGCTCGCCAGAGTAGAAGGTGCTCTCACCGGAATGGCCAGTAGTCTGGAACCTTATCACAAAACAGCCCCCTGATCCCAGGGGGATTTTTTTCTCCCTATTGACCCAGAGGTCGGAGTAGTATATACTGGAAACCAGAGACCGACTGGTCGGTCGGAAGGGATAAATGCAGGGAGGGATCAGAGCATGTTCAGAACTGGTTTAGCGCTCTTGCTAGGACTCACACTGCTGGTAGGAGCAGCAGGATGTGGAAGTAAAGCCAAAGAAACAGCCACTGCCAGTGAGGCTGTACCGGTTGAGGTGGTAACCGCAACCGAAGGGCCCATTTCCCAGACCATTATTATTGCCGGTAAGGTAGTGCCCAAACAGGAGATAGCCCTGGTGCCCAAAGTGGGCGGCAAAGTCAGCCGGGTAGCGGTGGATATTGGCCAGAGGGTAAAAGCTGGCCAGGTGGTAGTAGAGCTGGATGCCAGTGACCTCAAAGCCCAGATTGCCGCCACTGAAGCGGCAGTGCGTCTGCAACAGTCTTTGCAAAAGCAGGCCGAAGTCAACTACCAGGACGCCCTGAACAACTATAACCGGATCAAATATCTCTATGATCAGGGGGGAGCTTCCCAGCAGCAGCTGGATACAGCCAGGGCCAACCTGGATCGGGCCCAGGCGGCCTACAGCCCTGCCGGGGGCGGCAGTTCTGCTGCCCAGATCCAGCAGGCCCAGGCCCAGCTTCAGGCTCAACGGGTGCAATTGGCCAACTTTACCCTGACTTCACCCATTAATGGGGTGGTAACAGCCCGCAATATCGACCCGGGGGAAATGGCATCACCGGGAGTGCCGGTCCTGACCATCGTGGATGACAGTACCATGCTGGTAGAAGTAGGCCTGATGGAAAACCAGATCAATTACGCCCGGCCCGGACAGACAGTGGAGATAAAAATCACAGCCACTGGCCGTACCTATCAGGGGGTCATCCAGTCCATCAGTCCGGCTGCTGACCCGCGCAGCAAATCCTATTTAACCCGGATTGAGATCAAGAACGCCGATGAGTCGGTCAAAGGCGGCATGGTAGCGGAAGTGACATTGGCAGCCCAGGAGAAGGATAAGGCCTTGCTCATACCCAAAGCAGCCATAGTGGAAAAGCTGGGGGCCAGATATGTTTATGTTGTGACCGGTAACAAGGTGGACGAAGTCAAGATAGAAACCGGTTTGAGTGATGCCGAGAAGGTGGAGGTGCTTTCTGGAATCAAGGCTGGCCAAAAGGTGGTTATCGCTGGCCAGAACCTGCTGGCTGATGGTACTGAGGTACAGATCAAGGCAGGAGGCCAGAAACAATGAGGATCTCCGACCTTTCCATCCGGCGTCCGGTTTTAACTGCCGTAGTATTCATTTTTATTATCATAATGGGCCTGGTTTCGGTTACCCGTTTGGGGCTGGACCTTTATCCTGATCTGAATTTCCCGGTTGCTGCGGTTGTGGTTAATTACGAAGGGGTGGGACCCCAGGAGATTGAGAACCTGATTACACGCCCGGTGGAACAGGCTATGGGTACAGTCAACAATATCGATCATATTACCTCGGAAAGCCAGCCGGGCTCATCCCTGGTGCTGGTCTGGTTCAAGTGGGGCACTGATATGAGTGAAGCCACCATCCAGATGCGGGAAAAATTGGACCGGATCAAACCTGTGCTGCCCGGGGACGCCGATACCCCCATGGTGCTGAAAATGGACCCAACCCAGATCCCCATTTTGCAGCTGGGGGTGACCGGAGGTAAAGACCTGGCGGATTTGCAGCAAATCGTGGAGGATAAAATCCAGCCTCGCCTGGAACGACTGGAGGGGGTAGCCTCGGTAGTTACCACCGGGGGTTATACCAGGGAGATTCTGGTGCAGCTGGATAGCAACAAGTTACAGCAGTATGGGCTCAGCAGTACCCAGATTGCCGGCATTTTGCGTCAGGAAAACCTGAGTCTGGCCAGCGGGGAGCTGACTGATGGCGGCAAAATCCTGTTTGTCCGTACTCTGGGAGAATTCAGGAGTATTGATCAGCTGGCCAATCTGCCGATTCCTCTGCCCCAGGGTGGCACGATTGCCTTGAAGGATCTGGCTCTGGTCAAGGATAGTAATAAAAAAGTGCGTCAGTATACCCGTATCAACGGGAAGCCCAGTATTGGGATTCACATTCTGAAACAGACCGGGACCAATATTGTGCAGGTAGCAGACCGGGTCAATGCGGAACTGGAGCAGTTACAAAAAGAACTAAAAGCGGACGGAGTCCAGATCAGCATAGCGGTGGATAACTCCAAATTTATTCGGGACTCCATCAATCAGATCAAACAGCATTCCCTGGAGGGCGCTGTTCTCTCCATCATCGTGCTGTTGCTGTTTTTACGCAACTGGCGCAGTACCATCATTGTCGGCCTGGCCATTCCTATTTCAGTGGTTTCTACCTTTGTCTTGCTCTATTTGAAAGGCATTACCCTTAATATGATGTCGCTCGGGGGCCTGGCCCTGGGGATAGGGCGGATGGTGGATGATTCCATCGTGGTGCTGGAAAACATCTACCGGCACCGGGAGCGGGGCTTGAGTCTCATTGAAGCAGCCCGCCAGGGCGCAGCCGAGGTGAGCAATGCTGTTATCGCTGCTACTCTGACGGCAATTGCCGTATTTCTGCCCATGATTTTTGTGGAAGGAATTGCTGCGGAATTGTTTCGGCAGATGGCTTTAACTGTTTCTTTCTCCCTGCTCTGCTCCTTGCTGGTATCTCTGATGCTGGTACCGATGTTATCCTCCAGGTTTTTACGACTGGAAGAGGAGAAAAAGCACCATCTGTTCTGGTGGGACCGGCTGCTTAGCTGGTTTGGTCGCGGTCTCAACAAGCTGGATGACCGTTACCGGGACCTGCTGGCCTGGAGTCTGGGCCACCGCAAAACAGTGGTAATACTGGTAATCGGATTGCTGGTAGCCAGCGGAGCGCTGGTGCCGGTAATCGGCATGGAGTTTATGCCCAAAACCGACACTGGAGAAATTGCTGTAGATATCAAGCTGGCCAAAGGGACGGTGCTGGAAAAAACCGCAGCTGTAGCCGAGTATTGTGAGCAAAAGGCCAGGGAACTGCCCGAGACAAAGGTTATTTTCACTTCCGTCGGGCCTTCCGGACGCGGGGGGATGGTCAATCTCAGCGGGCAATCGGAAAATGCCCAGATTCGCATCAAGGTAGGCGCTCGTTCTGAACGGCAGCGCAGTACTGACGAAATAGTGGAAGACTTACGCCGGCGAATCGGAGCTGTACCGGGTGCTCAAATTTCCGTCAAAATGTCAGATGCCAGCCAGGGCGGACCTACCGGGGCGCCCATTCAGATCAATATCAAGGGGCAGGACCTGGAAGAGCTGGCTCGCCTTGCGGATGAAGTAGTGAAAAGGGTGAAACAGGTGCCCGGAACCCGGGAAGTGGAAAGCAACCTGGAAGCCAGTCGGCCGGAACTGCAGATTTATCTCAAGCGGGAAGTGGCGGCTCAGTATGGCCTGACGGCTACTCAGGTAGCCAGTGCAGTACACCAGGCTCTGGCCGGGGAAACTGCCACCCGGTTCCGTACTGGCAAAGATGAAATAGATGTGCGATTGGCTCTGGAAGACAGCTATGCCGAAAGTCTGGGGCGCCTGGCAGCGTTGCCTTTATCCCTGCCTGGGGGCGGGGTGGTGGCATTGGGTCAGGTGGCAGACCTTTCGGTTACCATGGGCCCGACCTCTGTCAAACGGGAGGAAAATGCCCGTATGGTAACGGTTTCAGCGGAAAATGTGGGCCGGGACCTGGGCAGCGTTACCAAAGACATCCAAAAGGCTCTGGCCGACCTGCGCTTGCCACCCGATTATACCCTGGAATATGGCGGGCAGAACAAGGAGATGATGCGATCCTTTGCCAGCCTGGCGCAGGCGCTGGTATTGGCGATAATTCTGGTCTATCTGGTCATGGCAGCTCAGTTTGAATCCTTCCTCTATCCTTTTATCATCATGTTCTCCTTGCCTACTACCTTTATCGGGGTGGTAGCAGGGTTGGCCTTGACAGGCAGAGCCTTTAGTGTCAATGCCTTTATCGGAGTGATCATGCTGGTGGGGATTGTGGTTTCCAATGCCATCGTGCTGGTGGATTACATCAATATCCTGCGGGAACGGGGCAAAGACCGCTGGACGGCCATTCTGGAAGCCGGTCATACCAGGTTGCGCCCGATTCTGATGACTACCCTCACTACTGTGCTGGGGATGGTTCCTCTGGCCCTGGGAATTGGCGAAGGAGCAGAGGCGGAAGCTCCGCTGGCTACGGTAGTAGTAGGGGGATTGACCACCTCCACAATTCTGACGCTGGTGTTTGTGCCGGTGGTCTATACCCTGTTTGATGATGTGCGCAACTGGCGCTTTAAAAAATCAAAAATAGGGGGGAATTACCATGAAAGCAAGAATTAAAACCGTAGCACTTTTCCTGGTTATTTTGCTCACCACTTTAACTTTATCTGATGGGGTAGGAGCACAAACTGCTAATCCTAAAGTGGTGAAGCTCTCCCTGGATCAGGCTATTGATCAGGCTTTAAAACACAGTTCGGATTTGAAACTGGCGCAAATAGCAATAGATAAGGCACAGATTGCTGTGGACAAAGCGGAAAACGGCAAAGAGCAGATGGAAGATGCTAAAGACAAATTGAGCTCGATCGGACAGTGGAATGACAGTTTTGATAACGACCTGGTCATGTATTATTATCCCCGTCAGGCCCGGTATGCGCTAACTATGGCGGAGAAGGCCAAAGCCCTCAAGGAAAAAAAGGTACGCCTGGAAACCCAGCAGCTTTATTATGAGGCTTTAAAAGCCCAGATGATGCGGGATGTCAAGAAACGCAGCCTGGATAAAGCTCAGGAAATGGTGCGGTTGGCTTATGCCAACCAGAAAGCCGGGGTTTTCTCCAAACTGGATGTCCAGAATGCCGAAACCCTGGCCGCATCCGCCAAAGCGGAATATATAGCCTATGAAAATAAGTTTCAGATCGCTCGCATGAAGTTGAATAAGCAGCTGGGACTGGACCTGGACACTCCCCTGCAATTGACCACTGTGCTCAATTATGTTCCCAGCAATGACCTGGATGTGGAAAAAACCATCAAAGATACGGTGGCTGAATCCCTGGATATTTACAGTGCCAATGAAACGGCCAGTCTGGCAGCATTGAAGGCTCAGCTGGCAGATAAATATTATACTTCCAATGTCTTTACCAACCGGGAAGCTCAGACGGCCAAAGCAGAGGCAGAAGAGAAAAAAGAAAAAACGGAAGTAGAAGTGCGGCTGGCGGTAAAACAGGCCTATTATACCCTGAAATCTGCCGAGGAGAGGATTAATGTCTTAAAAGCCAGTATAAATAGGGCCCGGGAGGGACTGCGCATCACTACCCTGCGCTATCAGAAGGGGATGGCAACCAATGCTGAGCTGCTGGATGCCCGGGTCAGCCTGGAGCAGGTGGAAGCGCAGTATGCGGAAGCTATTTTCGATTACAATCTGGCACGGGCCCAGTTCACTTCCCGGCTGTTTGTGCTAGCTGGCTCTGATGCCCAGACTACAGCTGCCACCGGAACCGGGGGGGCAGGATTTTAATGGAAACCAGCGGCAAGCGGGAACAAATTCTGGCGGCGGCGATGGAAGTCTTCAGCCGCCGCGGCTTCCATGAAGCTAAAATGGAGGAGATAGCGGCCGCAGCTGGAGTGGGCAAAGGTACAGTTTATGAATATTTTAGCAGTAAAGCTGAGCTGTTTCAGGAAATGTTTCGGCAAAACATATGTAAGCACCTTTCCCGGCTGGAAGACGCTATAGCGGCAGAAACAACGGCAACGGGCAAAATCCAGCGTCTGCTGGAATTACATTTTCAGTTTGCCTGGGAAGCTCAGGACTTAACCAGGTTAAGTCTGGATTTTGGCCATCTGAATTTTAACCAGGAATTCAGGCAATGGATTCTCAGAAATCAGAGACAAAAGATAGAATTGATTACCCGGCTGGTGAGGGAAGGCCAGGAGAATGGAGAATTCAAAACAGAACTAAATCCCCATGCGGTAGCGCTAGTTATCCTGGGTACTTTCCATTCGCTGTTCGGGGCAATTATGGCTGGCACAGCCGAAGACAGACTGGTTAATGATATTTTTTCCGTAATTATTCAGGGTTTAGCAGGAAAAACCAACAATTAGTCGAACAATAACAATATTATGTAGATATAGTTACCCTGGTGGCAAGGGGAGGACTGAAAAGGTTGAAAAGGATAGAGAAAAAAGTCAGGGGCCGGGCATATCTTTGCCTGGCAGTCTGGCTATTAGGGCTTTTTTTGCCTGTTTCTGCTCAGGCTGCGGTTTTTCGGGATATTAGTTATAGCTGGGCGAAAGGGCAAATTCAGCATCTGGCAGCCCTCAATCTGGTCGAAGGTTACCGCGGTTATTTTGAACCAGACAGATTTTTGACCAGAGCAGAGCTAGCCAAAATTCTGATTGAAATAAATGGTCGTGGGAAGGAAGTTCAGAGCCTGCAGAACGTCTGGGGAGTATTTCGTGATCTGAGTCCGAAACACTGGGCCAATGGCTATATTCTCCTGGCCCAGGAACAGGGCTGGGTCAAGGGTTATCCTGATGGTACCTTTCGCCCTGACCAGCCTGTCACTCGACTGGAGCTGGCCTATATCCTCTCCCGTTTGCAGCCTTCTGACCAGGACGTGCCCTGGTGGAATCTTAGTTTCCGTGACCTGGGGAAAATACCGGAGGAGGCCCTGGGGGTTGTAGCTAACGGAGTGAGCAAGGGATGGCTCCAGGGTTATCCTGATGGCACATTTCGCCCCCACAACAAGTTAACGAGAGCTGAAGCTGCGTCGGTTGTCTACCGTTTTCTGGCTGACACAGGCGGACTTTATGACCTGGTAGGCACTGTAACAGCTTATTACCCAGGGGAAAGTGTTACCTTGAAAGCGGGTAATAAAGAAGTAACTTTGCGCTTGGCGCCTGAAGCATTACTGCCCGGTGGTGCCCTGTATAGCGGCTGGTATGGGGGACTAGTGCTAGACCAGCAAGGGCGGGTTCTGCTGGCTGGCCCGTTGCAGGGGGTAAGCGCTGAAGTAGCAGTTCAGAGGAATAATAGTTCCAGTAGCGCCTTAACCCGTGACAATGACCAGTATCGCCTCTTCAATGGACAGCAGGAACCCAGCCAGGCAGCGCCGGACCCGGCGGTCAGCCTCAATATTACCAGGCGGGAAATGGGTGTAGATGAGCTGCTCAACCTGACAGGCGGGGCGACTGGATTGGGCGAAACCATTGCCATTATCGATACCGGTGTGGATGCGGCCCATCCTGATTTGCAGGCTAATATCCAGGGCTGGCCCAAAATAGTGGATTGGCGGGATGTAACTGAGGATGGGCTGGTTAATTTAAAAGAATTGCCTGCTGATCAAGGCAATTTAATCCTGGATGGACAGACACTGGGTGTAAATTCCGCCTGGAGCAAAAGCGGGCTCTGGCGGGGAGGCTGGTGGCAGGAAAACGGAATTGACCTGGATTTTAACGGTACCGGTGATGACCGCTGGCCGGTACTGGTTGCAGATAGCAATAAAAAGGGAATTTATGATACTGTCTGGATTGATACCAATCATAATGGGGATTTTCGGGATGAAACTCCTTTAAAGGTTTTTGCCTCTAACCGCTCAGTACTTAAACTGGGCCAGGGGGAAAAGAAACGGGGGGTTGTCCTGGCTGAGCTGGCCAGTGATGGCTCCAGTTTGCGGCTGGGTTTTGACGGCTCCGGCCATGGGACCCATGTCGCCGGGATTGCTGCAGCCAGTGGTCAGGTTAACGGTGTGGCTCCGGGAGCTCGCTTGCTGGTGATTAAAGCCGTGGATTCCCGCGGTCGTTCTGATACCAGTAAGCTGGCTCAGGCCATTAATCTGGCTGCTCGGCTGGGTGCCAAGATTGTAAACCTGTCTATCGGAATCCAGAGTGAAAATGGCCGGAGTTTCATTAACCGCCTTTTGAAAAACCTGTCCGATCAGTATGGTATTATTTTTGTAGTAGCTGCCGGCAATAATGGGCCGGGTTTATCCACTATCACCATGCCGGCAGACACAGCCGGAGTGATCAGCGTAGGGGCCTATATTTCCCCGGCTATGTGGTTACAGGATTACGGTTACAAGGTTAATAGCGATACCCTCTGGTTTTTCAGTTCCCGCGGACCCCGCAAGGATGGCCTGGCTTTGCCGACAGTAGTGGCTCCTGGCAGTGCGGTTTCTACTATACCGGGTGGTGGTTATGAACTATCTGAAGGAACCAGCATGGCTGCTCCCCATGTAGCAGGAGCTATTGCAGTTTTACGTCAGGGAGCCAAAGCTAAAGGATTGCCCGCCACACCTGACCTGATACGACGGGCACTGATCAGGGGGGCTGTGCCCATCAATGGTTATTCGGAAGTAGAGCAGGGAGCGGGCAAGGTTAATCTGGTCAAATCCTGGCTGGTCTTGAAACAGCTGCAGACACCGCCGCCAATGCTGGTGAGCATTAATGGTTATGATTTTGAATCACTAGCAGGACTTTATGGCAGGGAGTTTCGGCCTCTTGTGCTTGACTTGAAAATAACCAATATAGACAGTCAAAACTGGCAAATGCGCTTTGAATCAAATATTTCCGGAACCATCATGAGCCAGAACTACCTTTTGCTACCGTCGCTGACAAGCCGAACACTACCCTTGCACTTTAACCTGCCAGCTGAACCAGGGCTATATACCTATCATTTGCAGGGTTATGCCGGGCCTAACCCTGAACCGGCGGTGGATTTGCTAACCACATATATTTCTCCGGAAAAATGGCAGACAGATGGCACGATCAAACGATGGCAAAAAGAGGATAATGCTCAGGCTGGGCAGAGTAAAAGATATTTTCTGAGGGTAGAGGAAGGCAGCAGCAAACTGCGGATCAGACTGCAAGTAGAAGGTGGACAGGGAAGAACCAGGCTGCACCTGTTTGACCCCCAGGGACGGGAAGTGGATCCTGACCTGACGGCTTTTGCCGGAGTTAATCCCGATGGCCAGAACCGCCTGGAAGTCGGCAAAGAGGTGCAGAATCCCCAGGCTGGCACCTGGGAGGTAGTAGCCTATACTTCTGCTACGCTGGCCAACTACCAGT
This sequence comes from Carboxydocella sp. JDF658, assembly GCF_002049395.1. Classification (NCBI taxonomy): domain Bacteria; kingdom Bacillati; phylum Bacillota; class Clostridia; order Eubacteriales; family Clostridiales Family XVI. Incertae Sedis; genus Carboxydocella; species Carboxydocella sp. JDF658. The sequence continues at coordinate 56,830 of NZ_BDLR01000025.1, forward strand.
TGACCGAATCCCGGTATAGCCTGCAGGCTGAACTGGAGAGCGGAACCGCTACATCAAAACCAGAAGGGGAATTGCTGGTTACTGTTTTCCGGGCCGAACAGGGGACGATGGTGGCGGTGCGCTGGCCTGACGGGAGACCCTATAATGGCATGATCTTGATTGACAGTGACCTTTTACAGGTAACCAGTGGCCGCGTCTATCTCTGGCCCAGACAAACATTAAACCCCGGCTATTGAGAGCCGGGGTTTTCCCTTAACTGCCATAACATCCCTAACAGGAACCAGAAATAAGTATTCATCATTGGCACTTCAAAAATATTCTCCACCCCATTGTGGGCCAGTACTCCCGTCAATCCTGCTACCAGGCCAGCAGCCAGCAGGCGATCACCGGGGGCGCGGATGCGCCGGTAGGAACCGATGGCATACCGCCAGGCATTGAAGTAAACAAACAGCAATAGTGCCAAACCGATCAGGCCTGTTTCCGCCAGAGTCTTGATATAGTAGTTATCGACATAAAAAGTACCCGGGATATCATTTTGAGCCGCCACGGCACCGCCAAACCGGCCCAGACCCAGGCCGATAGCTGGCCGTTTCTCCACCTTTTCCAGGGCTGTGGTCCAGCGGATCAGGCGCCCGCCTTTCTGGCTGCTTTCGATATACTGGGGGCTGAGCATATAACTAATGCGGGCACCAACCGATGGGGCCAGGACTGGTACCAGCAGAGACAGGGCCAGAATGGCCACCAGCAGCCGGCGATTGTAGCAGAAGCCGAAGACCAGCATGGCCAGCAGGAAAGCCAGCCAGGCGCCGCGGGAATAGGTATAGACCAGACATAAGAGCTGGGCAGCCAGGATGCCCCAGTACAGTATGTACTCCGACCAGCGCCGGGCGGAAAGGGCAAAGGCCAGGTTAATGGGAATAAACAGCATCAGATAAGAACCAAGTACGTTGGGACTGCCGATAATGGAAAAAGCCCGAAATGATATAGAGCGTTCTGCCTGGTCTACCCACTTGGCCGGGATGGAAACCCCGGCGGCCTTTTGATAGAGACCATAAGCTGCCACCAGGAATGCCCCCAGCAGGGCCACAAACAGCCAGGTCCGGATTTGGACCCTGTCCCGCAGGAAATTGACGGCCACAAAAAACCAGAGGGAATATTCCACTACAGCCCTGAGACCATCCAGGCCGATTCTGGTATCGGGGGAGCGCAGGAAAAAGAGGAGTAACATGCCCCACCAGAACAGAATAATATATTTGGCAACTGGTGTGGCCTTAAGCTGCCGCCAGCCCTGGGTGGCTAACAGATAGACAAAGCCCAGACCTACAATAAGGACAAACAGCAATTCATCCCAGAGACCGGCCAGAAGGCCGATGGTTCGCAGGATATAATCGATGATAGGATAGAGGGCTACTAAAAGCAAAAGCAGGCCAGTAAGATTCAGCCGCACCAGGTACTGATAGGCACCAGAAGATTGCAGGAAGTTTTGCAGCTTTTGGGCCAGTACTTCAAGTAAAGTCAGGAGCTGACGGTAAACCAGGTACAGACGGCTTTGCGGCCAGGCTGGCCAGGAATCCACCGGTTCAGTTACCCAGCGATAAAAGCGGCTATTGATGAAGATGCGATAGAACCAGCTGTTGGCGAGCATTTGTTGCCACATACCTTCTTCCTCACTTCCATATTTCTGTTCTCCATTATACTGATGTTGTAAAAGGCAGTCAAATCAGCTACAATAGACAGAGGTGAGACTGACAGATTTTGCGGGAGTTGGTCAAATTGACGAAAATTCGCGTCCTGCACATTATCGGGGGCGGGGAAATCGGGGGAGCGGAAAATCACGTTCTTTCCCTTCTGGCCGCTCTGGATCAAGAAAAATTTGCTCCTACCCTTTGCTGTTTGGCTCCCCGCCCCCTGTACCAGCGGGCCCGGGAGCTGGGAATAGAGGCCTATGCCCTGGATATGCGCCATAAACTGGATATTCATGTGATAAAAAGTATTTATCAGCTGATTAAGGAAAAGGATATCCAGATATTACATACCCATGGGGTACGGGCTAACCTGGTAGGGAGGCTGGCTGGACTCCGGGCAGGGGTGCCGGTGTCTGTAACCACTGTTCACAGTGTGCTGGAATATGATTATCCTGGTTTGCTGGATCGTCTGGTCAACAGCTGGACCGAAAAATCCACCTGGCGCCTGGTAGACAGGTTTATTGCCGTTTCCCAGCTGCTGGCCAGGGATTTGCAGCGCAAAGGCGTGAACGCTGAAAAGATTAGCCTGATTTATAATGGTATCCCGATACCTGCGGAGCCGACTTCCCCGCTGGACAAAGGGCTGCTACGGCAAGAACTGGGGTTGGAGCCACAGCGGCCGTTATTAGGGGTGATCGGAAGATTACATCCCGTCAAGGGCCAGGCGGTGATGTTACAGGCAGCGGCTCGCCTGGTTGCTCAGGGACGGGAATTTACCCTGCTGCTGGTGGGAGAAGGGCAACAGCGTCAGGAATTGCAAAATCTGACATCAGAACTGGGCCTGACGGGATGCGTGCATTTTCTTGGCTTCCGGTCCGATGCAGCGGAAAAAATTATGCCGGCACTGGACATGCTAATCATACCTAGTTTATCAGAAGGATGTCCGCTGGTCGCTCTGGAAGCGATGATCCGTAAGGTGCCGGTAATTGCTTCCCAGGTGGGCGGTTTGCCGGAACTGGTAGAACATGGTATCAGTGGACTGCTGGTTCCCCCCGGTGATCCGGTGGAGCTGGCGGAAAGAATTGTCTGGCTCTGGGAGCGGCCTCAGCTGGGACGGGAATTGACGGAGGCGGCCTATCTGCGGGCCAGGGAGAAGTTCAGTTTAGACAGAATGGTAGCAGATACGCAAAAAGTATATTTTGAGCTGCTGGCTCGTTTCAGGAAAGGGGAAAAAGACCGATGAACAAGGAAACGGCCCGGGCAGTGGTTTGCCTCTCTTCCATTGACTGGGACCCGATTTGGACCCGTAAACAACAGGTGATGTCCCGGTTGCCCCAGAACTACCGGGTACTTTATGTAGAACCTCCCATTACCCTGTTGTCAGCCTTTAAGGATAAAACCCTCTGGTTCAAATGGACGTTGTGGCTGAAAGGCAATCGTCCCTGGCGGGAGAATATCTGGCTTTATTCTCCGCCACCGGTATTGCCTTTTGGTAATAAATATCGCTGGATCAATAAAATTAACCAGTGGTGGCAGAGCCTCTTTATCCGGCGGCAGATCAGGAAACTGGGCCTCAAGCAGCCCTGGTTATGGATGTACCTGCCAGGCAGTGTGGATATAGTTGACCGCCTGGAACACAGCAAACTGATTTACGATTGTGTGGATGAACATTCCGAATATACCGGGCTGATTGATAAACAGGTGGTACGATCCATGGAAGCCGAACTCTGCCGCCGCTGTGATGTGGTATTTGTTACTGCCCTTGGCCTGTATGAAGATAAAAAAGGCTGGAATCCGCGTACATATTTCATTCCCAATGCAGCCAATCTGGAGCTGTTTGGCAAGGCCCAGGACCAGGCTACCCGGGTGCCGCCGGACCTGGAGCAAATTCCGCCTCCCCGGCTGGGATTTGTAGGGGTAATTCAGGACTGGGTGGACCTGGATTTGCTGGCGGAAGTAGCCCGTCTGCGTCCGAATTGGTCTGTGGTGCTGGTGGGACCGGTAGGGGCTGGGATTGATGTCAGTGCCCTGCAAGCTCTACCCAATGTTTACTTGCTGGGGCGGCGGGAGCAAAAGGAGTTACCTGCTTATCTGAAGGGGTTTGATGTTTGTCTCAATACCTTCAAAATCAATGACTTGACCCGCAACGTCAGTCCCCTCAAGTTTTATGAGTACCTGGCTTCAGGCAAGCCTATTGTTTCAGTGGATATGCCCCAGGTACGAAATTTTGCCGATGTTGTCAAAATCGCTTCAACCCCGGCAGAGACGGTAGCCGCAGTAGAGGAGATTTTAGGCAGCGACAATGAGGAGCAGAAGGCCAGGCGGCTGGCCAGGGCCCGGGAAAACTCCTGGGAGAGCCGGGTTAAACAAATGCTGGAGATTATTTTAAGGAGGCAGTAAACATGACAGAACCGGTAAAAGTAACAGTCTTAGGTCTGGGCTTTGTAGGGCTGCCCCTGGCCCTCAGTTTTGCCATGCGGGGCTGCAAAGTCTATGGTGTGGATGTCAATGAGGAGCTGGTAGCTGAGCTAAAAGCAGGCATAACCCATCACCTGGAGGCTTATCATAGCACTCCTATTCAGAAAATCCTCAAGGATCAGCTGGCAGCTGGTCGCTTCATTCCCACAACTGATGCCAGTGAGGCCCTGACTAACAGTGACAATTTCATTGTTACTGTAGGCATTCCCGTTAAAGATGGGCGGGCGGATTACAGTCATATAGAAGCAGTAAGCAAAACCATCGCCCGAGGCCTGAAACCCAATGATCTGGTCTTGATTCGCAGTACTGTGGTACCTGGAACTACCCGCAATGTCATCAAGCCCATTCTGGAAGAGCTTTCCGGCCTGAAAGCCGATGAGGATTTCTATCTGGCCTATTCCTCGGAACGGATTGCTGAAGGCAGAGCCTTTGAAGAGTTTGAAAACATGCCGACCCTGGTTTCCGGGGTGGACAGAGCCAGCCGCGACCGGGCCGCCAAGTTGCTCTCCATTGTAACCAAAGCTGATCTTATCCCCTGTTCCAGCATGGAAGTGGTGGAAACTGCCAAGGTAATGGAGAATGTTTCCCGGGATGTTAATATCGCGATGGTCAATGAGTTCGCCCAGTTCACCAAAGCCCTGGGAATCGATATCTTTGAGGTAATCAAAGCAGCCAACACCCATACCCGGGTCAATCTGCTTCTGCCAGGTCCGGGCGTAGGGGGGTACTGTATCCCCAATGCCTTCCACTATCTGGCGCCCAAGGCAGAGGAACTGGGGGTAAACCTGAGTCTGACCCGCATTGCCCGGGAAATCAATGAGCAGGTACCGGAACGGGTGGTAACCATGATTAAACGCAATATGACTCCGGAGTTGCCACCGGTAGTGGCGGTGTTCGGTCTGGCCATGAAGGATTATTCCAATGATGACCGCATCAGTCCGGCCATCCGCATTGTGGAACTGCTACAAAGGGAAGGAATTACTGTACAAGCCTTCGATCCTGCAGTACCAACCCGCTATGAATTTAAGAAAGAAAGTATGGCGGAAGCGCTGGAAGGAGCTCAGGGCATTGTGGTTCTGGCCAGGCAGGAAGGCATTGATTTCCACAACTATGACCTTTTCCGCAGCAAGTTGATCGGGGAACGACCCTTTATCGTGGATACCCGCAATGTTTACCGCCGGGAAATGGTGGAAGCAGCTGGACTGGTTCTGGAAACCATCTAAACCCATAAATAACGCCCGGGAGCATTTGCTCCCGGGCCTTGAAACTGAGACCTAACGGGTATTGATGGTGAGGACGGAACCTTTCAGCTCATAGCGCAGACTCTTGAGCCAGAAATCCTTGCCTACCCGGATTTCCTGTCCGGCAAATTTCATGGCCGTCGGCCCGATGGATACTTTCCCTTCCAGGGTAACATAGGCATCCTTGCGGTAGGGATTGGTAGTCAGCAAGGTTGAACCATCAGCCCTGGTGGTAACGGTGAGCGCCGGTTTGATTTCCACTTTTTTTACCACCGCATCGGTCACAGCTGTATCAGTAACCAGCTGATCCCCGGTTTTAATGGATTGGGCTTCTTCCGGGCGCACAGCCGGTACGATCACGGTGACTTCGGCATTCTGAGCCTTCAAAGCCTTTGGGGCCAGGAAAAATTTATAGCCGGCACCGGCGATGACCGTTACCAGTCCAATGATCACCAGCAAGTCAATGATATTGATTTTGCCGAATAACCGGCCCTTTTCATCGATGATAGACATGGGTTCACTCCTTTCTTAAATAAGTATGCAAGCAACAAATATTTTTTATTCTCCATTCCTTTACATTTTCCTGCTTGGGAGAAGAGATAAATGAGGAGTTACAAAATTGTCCTATCCGGGTATTATGGTTTTAATAATTTAGGGGACGAAGCTTTATTGGGTGCCATAAGCCAGGGATTAAATGACCGCTGGCCACAACTGGAACTGGTAGTACTGTCTCACCGACCGGAAACGACAGCGGGCCAGCATCAGGTGCGGGCTGTTAATCGCTGGTCTTTGCCTGCGGTTATAAAGGAGCTAAAAAACGCAGACCTGCTGATCAGCGGTGGTGGCAGTCTCTTTCAGGATGTCACTGGCAACAAAAGCCTCTATTATTACCTGGCTATTGTTGAGCTGGCCCACTGGCTCGGGGTGCCGACTTTGATTTATGGCCAGGGGTTCGGTCCCGTTTTGCGTCCCTACAATCGACGATTGGTGGCAGCTGTTCTCAACCGGGTCGACTATATTACCGTGCGGGATAGCGAGTCAGCCCAGGATTTGCGCCAGCTCGGTATAAAGCGGCCTCCTCTGGAAGTGGTGGTGGATCCGGTTCTTGGCCATCAACCCACTGAGACAGAGCGGGCCGCCGGATTACAGCTGTTGACCAGCCTGGGCTGGCAGTCAGGGCAGCCCACCCTGGGTCTGAGCTTACGTCCCTGGCTGGGACTGGAGCACGACTGGCCGGCTCTGGTCACTCTGACCCGCTACTGGCTGGGCCAGGGAGGGCAGATAGTGCTATTGCCCATGCAATATCCGGGGGACTGGCAGGTTCTGGAGCGGTTGCGTCAGGAACTGGCGGGGTCAGGGCCTGTCTGGCTGCCACCATCCTACAGTCTTGACCAGGCAATTGGAATCTATGCCTGGCTGGACCTGGTCTGCGGGATGCGCTTGCATGCCCTGATTTTTGGTGCCCTCTGGCATAAGCCTCTGCTGGGAATCAGTTATGATCCCAAAGTGGAACGGTTTATCGCTGATGTAGGACAGGTGATGCTGGGAAGCAGCGGACATTTGCAGGCAGAGCCCCTGATAGAAAATCTGCAGATGGTCTGGCAGAAACGAGACACTTTTGGTACCGCCTTAAAGGAGAGACTTCCCTTACTCAGTAACCTGGCTCGACGTCCGGCGCAGCTGGCTTTTCAGATTTTGTCGAATGGTGAATTTAGCTAATTGACGGTGTTGAACCGGTTAGTCTATAATAAATATGATAGAGGGGAGGAGAAAAGATGAACTGGAAACGTTACATCGGGATTGGAGCATTGATGTTGCTCTGTACGGGTGCTGGTTTTTTGCTGGGACAAAAAGTCCAGGCGGATACCGGTACACCAGGTTCGTTAGCTGATCCTCTGGCCTCCCAAAGTTATGTCAATCAGGCGGTAAATCCGAAAGTACAGGAATTGCAGGCCAAAATCCAGCAGCTGACTACAAAAGCTACAGCATTAGAACAACAGGTGAAATTGCTGGAACAACAACTGGCCCAGGTAAAGAAATAACCTCAACCCCACCGGCCCAGGTGGGGTCATGGTTTGAGAGGAGGAATATCCATGGAGAGGAGACACAGGGAAAGGGGCTTTGCTGCCCTGGTGGTGCTGCTGCTGGTACTTGTCATAACAGCGGCAATTGGTTACGGAGCTGCTGGCCTCTGGCTGGGGGAAGATTCCCGGAAAGGTCCTGGCCTGCTACCAGGAAATTTGCGCAAATTTTTTGCCGGTGGACCTACCACTTTTCTCTTGTTAGGGGTTGATGCCCGACCAGGAGAAAAGGACGCCCGGACAGATACTATTATAGTGGCCCAGCTGGACCCTGAAAAGAAAAAACTGGTAATGGTTTCGGTTCCCCGGGATACCCTGGTGGAATTACCAGGCCATGGCCGGGAAAAAATAAACAGTGCCAATGTATATGGCGGTGTGGATCTGGTTAAGCAAGTAGTCTCCGAGATGCTGAATGTGGAAATCGACTACTATATCAAGACCAATTTTGAGGGCTTCAAACAAGTGGTAGATACCCTGGGTGGGGTCGATATTGAGGTGGAAAAGCGCATGGTCTATCGGGACCCCACTGATGGGACGTATATCAACCTCAAGCCCGGTTTGCAGCATTTAAATGGCAAAGAAGCCCTGGACTATGTACGTTTTCGTCATGATGCCCTGGGGGATGTGGGGAGAACCCAGCGACAGCAACATTTTCTGAAAGCAGTAGCTGAAGCAGCCCTCAAGCCTTCGGTGGTTACCAAACTGCCCCAGCTGATGAAGGATATTAACCAGGCAGTCCAGACGGATATGTCAGTGGGCGAAATGGTCAAGTATGCCACTTTGGCCCGGGATTTTGGCCAGCTGGAGATTGTTTCCCAGACTTTGCCCGGTCAATTCTATAACAATCACGGCAGTTACTGGAAACATGATGCCACTATCGCCAGGACCTTAATTGCCGACTTGATGAACGGCAAGACCTATCCGATGATTGTAGGGGCAGATATCAATGAGGATGAGCGGCCGAAGAAGAAGGTAAGCCGTAAGACCCAGGTTGCTAAAGCCAGAGATAGCAAATCAACAACTGGCAGTGAGAAAAAAACTTCTACCCAGCCGGTTAATAATAATCCAACCCAGACGCCAGATTCTAATCAGAACGGCTCAGCTACCGGCAACGGAGGGAATGAGAACTCAGCTCCAACCCCTGCTGACAGCATTAATGGCAGCGGATCCGCCAGTACGAATAACGGTAGTGGTACGAGCTCTACCTCAGGTGGTGATACGACCGGTGGAACTACCCCGGGAGGAACTACTCCTGTTGGGACGGAACCAGGAGGGAGTGGGAGCGGTGGTACTCCCGTTACTTCCACCCCTGCTCCGGAGAGTGGCTCCCAGACCACGCCGCCATCTCCGCAGGGGTAACAGAGCAAAGGAGGATGGAATTTGCGGCAGCAGATACTGGGGGTTGCCTTTGATCGGTTGACACTAGCCACAGCGGTTGAACGGATAGAAGAGCTGGTAGTATGTGATAGACAAGCCCCTGCCCTGGTGATTACTGCCAATCCGGAAATGGTGATGCTGGCCCGCCGGGATGAGGAAATGGCCCGGATCCTGGCGGCTGGAGATCTGGTAACAGCTGACGGCATCGGGATTGTGCTGGCAGCAAAAATCCTGGGTTGCCCGTTACCCCAGCGGGTAACGGGCATTGATTTAGCCCAGAGCCTTTTTGACCTGGGGAAGTATAGTTTCTTCTTTCTGGGGGCACGGCCGGGAGTAGCAGAAGAAGCAGCGGCCCGGCTTCAGTCTATCTATCCTGGCCTCAAGATCGCAGGCTGGCATGATGGCTATTTTCATGACGATGAAGGGGTAATAGCGGCAATCAACCGGGTAAGGCCGGATATATTGCTGATAGCCATGGGCATGGGGCGTCAGGAAAAATGGTTCTGGAAAAACCGGCACCGTTTGCAGGTGAAAGTAGGCATCGGCGTCGGTGGCTGTTTTGATGTCTGGGCCGGACGGGTGAGGCGGGCTCCTATATGGTTACAGAAACTGGGGTTGGAGTGGTTTTACCGTCTGATCAAGGAGCCCTGGCGCTACAAGCGGATGCTGGTATTACCAGAATTTTTATTATTAGCCTTAAAAGAACGACTTGTCAGGGGAAAAGCCCGGTAGTACAATGATATAGGAGGGATTGGGAGTGGTCATGGAAGCCAGGGAAATTATGGAGATTATACCCCATCGCTATCCCTTTTTGCTGGTAGACCGCATTCTGGAACTGGAAGCGGGCAAACGAGCGGTGGGTATCAAAAATGTCACTATCAATGAGCCTTTTTTTTCCGGGCATTTCCCCGGTTATCCAGTAATGCCGGGGGTGCTGATCGTGGAAGCGCTGGCCCAGGTAGGGGCAGTAGCCATCCTGTCCCAGGAGCAGTTTAAAGGCCGTTTGGCCTTCTTTGCTGGCATTGATGGCGTGCGTTTTCGCCGCCAGGTCTTGCCGGGTGACCAGCTGCGCCTGGAGACGGAATTGCTGAAACTGAAAGGTACTGTCGGCAAGGCCCGTGGGGTGGCTACTGTGGATGGGCAAATAGTCTGTGAAGGGGAATTGATGTTTGCCTTAAGCTAAAGACAGAGGACTGGAGAGGAGAAAGATGGAGACAATGGCTTTATCCCTGGCAGCGGCCTGGGGCATGGCCCTGTTGACTACCCCGCTGGTCAGGAAGCTGGCTTTTAAGGTGGGGGCGGTAGACCAGCCCAACCACCGTAAAGTCCATGCCCGGGTGATGCCCCGCATGGGTGGTGTGGCGATTTATCTGGCTTTTGCAGCGCTGGCCCTGTTGACTCAGGGATATCGTCCGGAAGTCTGGGGGCTGATCCTGTCGGGAGGTATTATTGTAGCAACTGGGTGTCTGGACGATATTATGGAAATATCACCGAAAGTTAAATTGATGGGCCAGGTAATAGCTGCGATCGTATTGATGGCCTTTGGCGTGAAAGTCAGTGTGATCACCAATCCCCTGGATGGGGGTGTGATCTTCCTGGACTGGTGGGCCTATCCGGTTACCCTTTTCTGGCTGGTCGGGATCAGCAATGCTGTTAACCTGATTGACGGCCTGGATGGCCTGGCGGCAGGTACCAGTGTAATCGGGGCCGTCACCATGGGGATTGTGGCCTGGCAACAGGATCCGGCGGTAGCTATCCTGGCCTGGTTGCTGGCTGCGGCTACCCTGGGCTTTATGAAATATAACTTTCATCCGGCCTCCATTTTCATGGGAGATGCGGGCAGCCTCTTTCTGGGCTTTGCCCTGGCGGCCCTTTCCATCATGGGGGTAGCCAAAGGGGCTTTTGTCATGTCGGTGTTCGTTCCCATCCTGCTGGTGGGGGTACCGGTGCTGGATACTACCTTTGCCATCGTCAGGAGAATGGCGAATGGCAAACCCATCTTTCAGGCAGATAAGGCCCATTTACATCACCGCCTGATGGCTTTGGGTTTATCCCACAAACAGGCGGTACTGGCTATTTACCTGATCCACGCTATTTTTTCCCTGGCAGGGATTCTGGTCAGCTTCCTGCCTGCCCGTTTGGGCTGGCTGGTACTGGGGGCGTTGACCTTGCTCGCCTTTATGGGGGGGCGCTGGCTGGGTGTGATTGGGCGGAGAGGCTATGAGGTCCATCACCATAGACACTAAAGTTGGGTAGAGGGTTTCTATCTTCCGGATAGAACCCTTTTATTTTCCAGGAGCGGTAGGGAGGGAAATTGATGAAAAACAGCGCAAAATTCTGGCTTGGGGCAGTAATGCTGCTAGTCCTGCTTCTGGGGGGCGCAAACGGGGCTGGAGCCGCAGAACCCTGGTGGTATTATGAGCAACTGCCTTTGGAGCCGGTAGTGGCAATTTATACAGCACCAGACGGTAAAGAAATCGTAAGTTTGTCCTCTGCCTGGTCTGACCCTGGCAAATTACAGGCCTTATATTATGAGTTAAAAAACAATGTTCACGGTAAGGAATGGGATTACCTGGGTGGAGTGGTTATTTACCCTGATTATCCCCTGGGCCGGGGCGTAGGGGGACTTTATGTCCCGGAACTGGGCTGGGACAGCAGAGGACAGAGATATGTCACACCTAAACGGCCGATTTTTTTATTTGGCGGTGACGAGCAGACAGAGCTGGCTGATGTCGCCAAAACTATGGCCCATGAATATGGTCACCATTTTACGGTCTACTATTTCTGGACTAAATATGGTGTAACCTTTGACAACTACTGGCGCACTCCCTGGTATGATATCCGGCAGGGGATTCGGGACCCGAGGGTAAATAACGGCAGCCATGCCTGGGACCCGGCAGAGATTGCGGCTGATGATTATGCCCAGCTCTTTGGTTCTCCCCAGGCCCGCCAGTTTACTAAATTCACCAGCCAGTTTGGCTATTTCAGCAGCAGCAGCTATAATCTTTCTCCCCAGGAAAACCTGGCCCTGCCTCTGGCAGCTCAGGTGCCGGGGCTGGAAGCCTACTGGCGGCAGCTGGCCGGTCTGCCTGCAGCTACCAATCAGCCGCCTAAGCCACCCCAGCTGGCATTAACCGGCAGCGGCCAGGATGAAAGGGGCCATTACCTTACTTTCTCCTGGAGTCAGGCGGTAGATGACCGCTATCCTGCCAGCCTGGAATACACTCTGGTCTATCACGGGCCCAATGATACTCTGGCTGCTCCGGTTGCCTATACCTTTGGAGATAACCGGGAGGCCAGGTTTTACCTGGGGCGGGAAACGGGTTCTTATTATTTTCGGGTCTTTGCCAGAGATGCCAGCGGGTATGTGGTTTCCTCGCCAATATTAGCGATAAATCTGTCTAACCTCCCGGCACCGACTGCTGTCCCCAGGGGCTGGTTGTTCTGGGATATTGGGCCCGATTACTGGGGTTATCTTCAGGTAGAGAAAGTAACTGCAAGAAAGATTCTTGTACCCAATGCTTATAACAACTTTGTTCCCTGGGGCAATATCACCCGGGCCCAGCTGGCAGTTTTTCTGCAGCGGGCCTTCCCACAGGCTCCAGCGACCCAAACACCACCGGTCTTCAAGGATACAAGCAACCATAGTTATGCCTGGTATATCAACTGGGCAGCCAGCCGGGGCTGGCTGAAAGGGACGCCCCAGGGCTATTTCTATCCTGACAGGCTGGTGACTAGAGCGGAGCTGGCGGCGGTACTGGCCCGTTTGCCGGGTGTGGAACAATTGCCCGTAGCGCAAAGTGGTGGCCTTTTTCCTGATACCACCAACCACTGGGCCAGGGACATTATCCGGGATGATGTTCGCCGTGGGCTGATGTATGGCAATCAACACGGATATTTTAATCCGGATCGGGCGACGACCAGAATTGAATTTTCCGTAGCTTTGAGTAAATTGCTTTGAGTTCAGGACAAAAAATAAATTCCCCCTATGGTAGTTATAAAAGCTAACATAGGGGGATTGTTTTTGGGTGCCGGGTATTTTTTAGTCCGGTACTCTGGCATATTTAAAAGCTGTGGGGGCCTGGCCGGCCGGTAGGAGCAAATCCTGGCTGGTTTTTACTTCGATCTTGACTCCATTGACATTGATTAGCTGATCCAGGGTTCCGCCCAGAATATTGATACCAGCGGTAAGCGAGGCACTGTCACCGATGGCCTGGATTACATAGGGGTAGGTTATGGCATGACTGCCCACAATGGTATTGCCACTGGCACTCTGGGTGATGGCAGTATACTGGGTCAGGCGGATGCCATTTATGGCTATACCTTCAGCCCCCACATTCCAGAGCTCATTGATAATGCGGATCAGGTCATCATAACCGATGGGCGTCTGACTGGAAACGGTGATGGTAATGCCAGGCCCCCGCAGGGGTGCCAGGGCACCGGCAGCTCGCAGGCGGCTGTTTTCTTCCCTCAGGGCGGAAAGGAGACGCTGGCCCTGGCTGGGGTCGGACTTGATCAGGCGCAGGCGGTTCTCCAGCTCCCACTTTTCCTGTAACAGAGCTTCCCGCTTTTCATTCAGGGTCTTGATTACTGAAGCCAGGTTTTCCTGGCTTTGGGCCGTATAGTCTCTGAGGGCTGCTTCCTGGGTGTTGAGCTGGACTGATACCAGCAGCCCCAGGCTGAAAGTGGTAAAAGCCAGAGGTAGCTTTAATTTCTGCCAGTGCATGCTTAACTTCCTTTCTCAGCCGGTGGAGTCAGCGGCTGGCCGTAGCGCAGGGCCAGGGCACCACTGTAGGCCGGCACGAGGATTTTCTGGTGTTGTTCGATTCGGATGGGATAATCCAGAGATTTGAGCACACTATAAGTAAAGCCCCTTTCCACAGCCCGTTTCAAGGCGACGGGGTCCCCGATGGCCTTGATCTGATAGGGGGCGGTCAAACGGTTGGAATTGGTGAAAACGATAAAGCCGCCGCACTTGATATCACTGGAACTGATTATCCGCTCACCATTGACAGCGATGGCTTCGGCACCCCCTGCCCTGAGGTCATTGACCAGGTAGACCAGGTCGCTGTCATGGACCAGATAATCCCAGTAATCCACTTGCTGGTTTTCCTTGCGGGCCAGTTCCAGGGCCTCCGTGCGGTCATTGACCACTATTACTACTCCCGGTCCTTCCACTGGTGTCAGACCGACGAGGGCGCGGGTCAAATCCATTTGGGCCCTGATTGCTTGCAGTGTCAGGCTGCCTTCTGCCTTCTGGCTGGCTTCCCATTCTGCCAGCTGCTGGCGTAGACTGCTGACTTCTTTTTCTATAGCCTTGTTTTCCTTTTCCAGGCGGGAGGCCATGGCGGCCAGGGTCTCTGCCCGCTTGGTATTGGGACCGTTGGTTAACTGGTCATGGATGCGCAAATCGATGGCAATGAGTAAACCGGTCAAAACCGCAATTAAGGCGATAGGGGCTTGCCAGGGTGATAGTTCCCGGCGCTTGAGGGAGAGTTTCATTTTCCTGTGCCTCCTGCAAAATTTCTGGGAATTTATGCGGAAAAGAAAGGGATTTATCAATTTAAAGCGAATTTCTTTATAGTCTTTGGAAGGATAGGGAGGTCAGGGTATGCCCGGCTCTAACACCTATTATAGCATTATCGCTTTGTTAGACATAGCCCTTGTTACTTTTGTTTTATATAAAATCTTTTTGTTAATTAAGGGAACCCGTGCCATCCAGCTCTTGAAAGGGCTGGGTATATTGCTGGCGGTCACCATTATCAGCCAGTGGGCTGGACTCTATACTATTAACTGGTTATTGCAAAAAACGATTGGGATGGTGTTTGTGGCCCTGCCGGTAGTGTTTCAGCCGGAATTGCGCCGCGCCCTGGAACAACTGGGACGAGGCAAAATCTTTGCCAGCTCTTCCCGACAGCTGGGGCCAGAGGCCAGAAAACGGTTGCTGGAGGAGCTGGTTCGGGCCATCAGCCAGGCCAGTCAGCAGAAAATAGGGATGTTAATCGTACTGGTGGGGGAAAGCAAATTGCATGAATTTACGGAAACGGGTACATATATCGATGGAGTGGTTTCCCGCGAATTGCTGGCTAATATCTTTAGTCCCAATACCCCCCTCCATGACGGAGCGGTAATCATCGATGGGGAGCGAGTGGTAGCAGCGGGCTGTCTGTTACCTCTGTCGGAAAACCGGGAGGTAGGGCGGGAGCTGGGTACCCGCCACCGGGCCGCCCTGGGTATCAGTGAAGTTTCCGATGCGGTAGCTATTGTAGTTTCGGAAGAAACAGGTACCATTTCCGTTGCTCAGGAAGGCAACCTGACTCGCTATTTAAGTGAAAAATCCCTTAAAGAAATGCTGGAGGTTCTATACAGTGCGCCGGAAAACCAGAACCGGCCCTGGTGGAGGAAAGTAAGATGAAAAGATTCTGGGAACGCAATACCGGACTGAAATTGCTGGCTCTCCTGACTGCTATTGTCCTCTGGTTTTACGTCAATCAGCTGGAAACCGGGGGCCAGCAGGAGATTCAGGCGACAGTACCAGTAGTGGTCAAAAACCAGCCAGCACAGCTGGTCATCGTAGAAATGCAGCCCACGGTGAATGTCCGTTACCTGAGAGGAAACAAGACTACCCTGCCGCTCTGGGGCAACCGGACCGGTGCTGAAGTCAAGGCGGAAGTGGATTTGAGCCAGGCCAAAGCCGGCCTGAACTGGGCCAAAGTCAAAGTGCAGGTACCCGAAGATGCCCGCCTGCTGGAAGTGAGTCCGGCCCAGATTGCTATTCGTTTGGAACCCTGGAACAAAACCCGCTAAGGAGGCTGCCTATGGCTATTCGCATCAATAATCTCAGGTTACCGCTGGAACACAGTGAACGGGAACTTACCCGCCAGGCGGCCCGGGAGCTGGGCCTGAAGGAAAAGGATATCCTTAGTCTGCAAATCGTGCGGCGCTCGGTAGATGCCCGGCGCAAGGACAGGATCTGGTTCGTCTATGCCGTTGATGTGGAGGTAACTCAGGAAGAACGGGTGCTGGCCCGCTGCCGGGGCAAAGGGCAAATTGCAGCCGTCTCTACACCGGCTGCGGAACCGGAACTGAACAAAGGCAGTCTGCCTTTGAACCAGCGACCCATTGTGATAGGAGCAGGGCCTGCGGGGCTGTTTGCCGCCTTGCTGCTGGCCCGCTATGGTTATCGGCCGCTGGTGCTGGAACGGGGAGCCGATGTCCACAGCCGGGCAGCAGCGGTGGAGGAATTCTGGAGCACCGGCAACCTGGATCCCCGCAGCAATGTCCAGTTCGGGGAAGGGGGTGCTGGGACCTTTTCCGATGGCAAACTCACTACCCGCATCGATGACCCCCGCCGCTTTCTGGTGCTGAAGGAGCTGGTTAAGGCCGGGGCACCGGAGGATATTCTCTATGTACATAAGCCGCATATCGGTACGGATATATTGCGCCGGGTGGTGGTCAATCTGCGCCGTCAGATCGAGGCACTGGGCGGGGAGGTGCGCTTCCTGGCCCGGGTTACCGACTTGATTCTGGAAGGAGACCGGATACAGGGAGTCATTGTTAACCATACGCAGGAAATTCCGGCTGAAGTAGTGATCCTGGCAGTAGGTCACAGTGCCCGCGATACCTATCGCATGTTACACCGGCATCAGGTCAGCCTTACGCCTAAAGCCTTTGCCATCGGTGCCCGCATTGAACATCCCCAGGCCCTGATCGACCGGGCCCAGTATGGCGCCTTTGCCGGGCATCCTCGCCTGGGAGCGGCGGATTATCACCTGACCTATCAGGATGAGGAGAGCGGGCGGGGAGCCTACACTTTCTGTATGTGCCCCGGCGGTCAGGTAGTGGCCGCTGCTTCAGAACCAGGCCAGGTGGTGACCAATGGCATGAGCAACCGGGACCGGGCCAGCGGCACCGCCAATGCTGCCCTGGTAGTGCAGGTATTCCCTCCTGATTTTCCCGAGGAGGGACCGCTGGGTGGGATCGCTTTTCAGGAAAAATGGGAACAGGCCGCTTTTCGCCTGGGGGGAGAAAGCTATCAGGCTCCAGCCCAGCGGGTAGAGGACTTTCTGGCCGGTCGTCCCAGTTCAGAAGTAAAAGGGGCCAGTTACCGACCGGGTATTACTCCTGCCGACTTGCATCGAACTCTGCCGCATTATGTTGCCAAAGCCATGGAAAAAGCTATAATAAATATGGATAAAAAACTGAAAGGATTTGCCCACCCCGACGCGGTTTTAACCGGGGTGGAAACCCGCACTTCAGCTCCGGTCCGTATCAACCGGGGAGAAGACCGGCAGGCCCTGGAGATTGCCGGTCTCTATCCGGCCGGAGAAGGAGCCGGCTATGCCGGAGGTATAATGAGTGCAGCGGTAGATGGCTTGAAAGTAGCGGAAGCCATTATCCAGCGCTATCGGGAAGGAGATTACTGAGATGGGAAAATTGTTTGGTACTGATGGGGTACGCGGTATTGCCAATCAGGAATTGACCCCTGAGCTGGCTTTTCGCCTGGGCCGGGCCGGGGGTGCAGTGCTGGCCCGGGCAGCCCGGGAACAGGGGATAGAGCGGCCAGCACTGGTGATCGGCCGGGATACCCGCATTTCCGGCCAGATGCTGGAGAGCGCTCTGGTAGCCGGTCTTAATTCAGCAGGAGTGGATGCCTGGCTGGCCGGGGTGATTCCCACGCCGGCGGTAGCCTATCTGATCCGGGCCTACGGAGCCCAGGGCGGGGTAGTGATTTCCGCTTCCCACAATCCAGCTCCGGATAATGGGATCAAGTTTTTTGGCCCCAGTGGCTATAAGCTTACTGATGAACAGGAGGAAACTATCGAAGCCCTGCTGGGCGAAACGGCAGAGGAGGACCACCTGCCCCGGCCCATCGGGGCCCAGGTGGGCCGGGTGCGTCAGCTGGAGGATGCGGAAGATCGCTATCTGGCCTTCCTCAAATCCACCATCCCGGGCGACCTGCGCGGCCTGAAAGTGGTGGTGGATTGCGCCAATGGGGCCGCCTGCCGGGTTTCCCCCCGCCTGCTGCGGGAACTGGGGGCGGAGGTTTTGGTCATCAATGACCAGCCTGATGGGCTCAATATCAATGCCGGCTGCGGTTCGACCCATCTGGACGCTCTCAAGGCAGCGGTGGTGGAACACGGGGCTCAGGTGGGGATCGCCCATGATGGTGATGCTGACCGGGTGCTGGCTGTGGATGAAAAAGGCCAGGTTATCGACGGGGATGTAATCATGGCCCTCTGCGCGCTGGCATGGCAAAAACAGGGCCGACTCAAACAGAATACCCTGGTGGTAACGGTGATGACCAACCTGGGCTTACATCTAGCTTTAAAGCCCAGGGGCATCAACATCCTGGAAACCAGGGTAGGGGATCGCTATGTCCTGGAAAAAATGCTGGAAAGCGGCGCCGTCCTCGGGGGCGAGCAATCAGGGCATATCATTTTTCTGGACTACAACACTACCGGTGACGGGGTGTTGACGGGATTGCAGTTACTGCATATTATTAAAGAGGCGGGTAAACCCGCTTCCGCAACAGCTGCGGTGATGGAACGCCTGCCCCAGTTCCTGGTGAATGTGCGGGTGAAGGATAAGGAGGCGGCCATGGCCAGCCTCAAGGCCCAGGAAGCTATCCGCCAGGCGGAAGCTCAGCTGGCCGGCCAGGGCCGGATTCTGGTGCGGCCTTCCGGCACTGAACCCCTGATCCGTGTGATGGGCGAAGGCCGGGACGGAGCCTTAGTGGAAAAACTGGTACGGGAAATTGCCGCCATTTTTGAACAGATGTAGGCTAAAAGCAGCGGGCCGCCTGCTGCGGGCGGCCCCCTGGCCTTAATTTTTTAAGGGGGTGAGACATGAAGAAAAAGAGCAACGGGCATACTGAAAAAAAGCGCCGGGACTCCTGCGGGAGTTGACGAGGTGAGGGAGCATCGAGGTTTCGGCGGATGCCCTCCGGTGAGGGGCCCAGGCCGTAAGGACGGGACAAAACCTGGCAGTGATGCCAGGGCCAAAACCCGTACCGGGGCCCGGATTTTGGCTTGAGGAGGATAACTTGCATGTGTGGAATCGTCGGCTATATCGGTAGTAAACCGGTTGTACCTATATTGCTGGATGGACTGGCTAAACTGGAGTACCGGGGTTATGACTCCGCCGGTATCGCTGTTTTGACGGAAACGGGCATTGAAGTGGAAAAAAGCGTGGGCAAACTGGCCGTACTGGCGGAAAAACTGGCCCACCATGCTCCCCAGGGTACTCTGGGCATCGGCCATACCCGCTGGGCCACTCATGGCCGCCCCAGCGATATCAACAGTCATCCCCATACTGACTGTGCGGAAAAATTTGCGGTTGTCCATAACGGGATTATTGAAAACTTCCAGAAGCTGAAGGAATGGCTGGCCGCCAATGGCCATACCTTCCGTTCGGAAACGGATACTGAGGTACTGCCCCACCTGGTGGAACATTTCTACCAGGGCGATTTGCTGGCCGCCGTTCGGGAAGTGGTGAAACACATTGAGGGCTCCTATGCCCTGGGCATCATCTGCCAGGATGAGCCCGACAAAATCGTGGCCGTGCGCAAGGACAGCCCGCTGGTGGTTGGCCTGGGTCAGGGGGAGAATTTCATTGCCTCTGACATCCCCGCCATTCTCAGCCACACCCGCGATACCTATATTCTCAATGACGGGGAAATGGTTCTGCTGACTGCCAATGAGGTCAAGGTCTTTGACCAGCAGGGGCAGGAAATCAACAAGGAAGTCTTCCGGGTCCACTGGGATGTGGAAGCAGCGGAAAAAGGCGGCTATCCCCATTTCATGCTGAAGGAAATCCACGAACAACCCAAGGCCCTGCGGGACACCCTCTCCGGCCGTCTGGCCACCGATAACTCCCGGGTCCTGCTGGAAGAACTGCAAATGACACCGGCGGAAGTAAAGCAGATCAAGAAGATATTCATCACCGCCTGTGGTACCGCCTATCACGCCGGAATTGTGGGTAAATATGTCATCGAAGACCTGGCCCGCATTCCGGTGGAAGTGGATATCGCTTCCGAATTCCGCTACCGCAATCCCATCATCGACCAGGATACCCTGGTAGTGGTGATCAGTCAGTCCGGCGAAACCGCCGATACCCTGGCTGCCCTGCGGGAGGCCAAAAACCGCGGCGCCAGAGTGCTGGCCGTTACCAATGTGGTGGGCTCCTCGGTGGCCCGTGAAGCCAACTGGGTGATTTACACCTGGGCCGGTCCTGAAATTGCCGTGGCCTCCACCAAGGCCTACACCACCCAGCTGGTGGTGATGTATCTGCTCGGCCTCTACCTGGCCCAGCAGCGGGGTACCCTTACCCAGGAGCAAATCAGGGAAGTGGTCACCGCCCTGCGGGAACTGCCCGCTCAGGTGGAAGCCATCCTGGGCCGGGAAGAGGAAATCAAGGGTTTTGTGCAGAAATACGCCCACTGTGAGGATGTGTTCTTCCTGGGCCGCAGCATCGACTATGCAGTGGCTATGGAAGGCTCCCTCAAGCTGAAGGAGATTTCCTACATCCACGCCGAGGCCTATGCCGCCGGGGAGCTGAAGCACGGTACCCTGGCCCTCATCGTCGAGGGGATTCTGGTGCTGGCCCTGGCTACCCAGATGGATGTCTTCGATAAGATGGTGAGCAATATCAAGGAGGTCAAGGCCCGCGATGCCTCGGTGGTGGGCATCACCTTCGAAGGGGAAGAGGAGCTGGCCAAGAGTGTGGATGAGGTGATCTATATTCCCCGCACCCATAAGCTGACCAGTGCGGTGCTGACGGTGGTACCGTTGCAGTTGATCGCCTACTATGTGGCGGTGGCCCGCGGCTGTGATGTGGATAAACCGCGGAATCTGGCCAAGAGTGTGACTGTGGAGTAAAATGAAAAGGAAAAGGGTTGAGCGACGAGCTCAGCCCTTTTTGTTGTATCTAACGAGTGATATTCTCGAGCTGGGGTTGGTGAGTACCTACCGTTAGCTGAACGTACGGACTGAGGTGCACGAA
>NZ_BDLR01000026.1:0-9492 GCF_002049395.1 Carboxydocella sp. JDF658
GAGACGCGGGCAACCAGAAACTCCACGCCTGGCCGTTCAGTAAGATAATAAGCCTGCTCACTTATAAAGCGGCCCTCGCCGGCATCCGGGTGGTCAAGGTATCGGAGAAGAACACCAGCACTACCTGCCCGGTGTGCGGCGAAAGGGTCAAGAAAGCCCGCGTGCATCGGGGGCTGTTCATCCACTGCGGTGTCGTACTGAATGCCGACCTGGTAGGCGCATATAACATTCTGCAAAGGTATCTCCGTGAGTCCGGTCTGGCACTGCCGGACCGGTCGGGAGTAGTGGGCGCACTGGCACGCCCTGCGGTCAACCTGTTCGTGTGGAGAAAAACCACACCGCCAGGCCGTGAACAGGGGACGCTCTGGCAGGCCGCTTAGGTCTGTTCCGGGCAGCCGCGAATTATAAAACCAACCACTTCTAAAAGGGGAACCCCACCCCTTTTAGGGGTGGGAGGATGTCAGGACTTTAGTCCTTTATTAGATCAAGACAATTTTTTAGACCTTAAAAACATAGCTCTTTTTAAAGCGGCTCAAGTAGATGCAGGTGGCTATGGAGTTACCTGGCCCAATGGGGCGGATATCAGTGAATACGCTCTCTGGGTCGACGGAAAGGAAATAAAAGACTGAAGGCATAGGCCCTCAGTCTTTTTTTATTGTCTTTTTTTGTAACAGGTGCTAAGATAAATTTAAGAGCGAAGCAGAGGAGTGAACTAAATGAAAGAAAAGTCCGCCTGGCTGGCGTTATTTATAAAAATCGGTCTTATACTTACTATAGCCATTCTGGTTGCCAATCAATCAATAGTTTTGTTTTTGGCAAATCAAATCCAGGCCAGGGAAAGAGAGGATATAGCTGCTATTACCCGGGTGATTCAGCTGGCTATCCGCAACAGTGATGCTGCAGTGAAGGAAATTGAGCGGTCAGTGGATCTGCGCCTTTATAATGCCTCTCTCTATCTGGCTCGCGAATTGAAGGGCCGTCCGATTAATACCATCAGCCAGCAGGAATTGCAGGCTTTGCGGGATCAGCTCAAGTTGAGTCATATTTCCCTTTTTGCCCGTCAGGGGGATGATATTGTAGTTATCAAGTCAACCGACCCCCGGGAAGTGGGCTTGAGTTCTAAATCCTGGGGCTACTGGTTTGAAGCATTCAACCAGCTTCTGGATTTGAAGGAGGTAAAGGTGGGGAAGGGTTTCTACCTGCCCTATTACTGGGCTGGACCGGTTTCTATCTCAGATGCCGATGGCAAATATTATAAATACGCCTATTACTATGATGGAACGACCCAATTTATCATCAATCCCTTTATCTCTGAAGAGGAAATCAAGGCTCTGAGCACCCATTCTCGACCGGGCAAGCTGATCGAAAACCTGCTCAATGCCAATGAACATCTGGTTGAAATTGCTGTCATCAATCTGCCGGCCTATCTCAATGACAAGCCGAAAGTGATCGAACCGGAGCGGGATCTGCCTGTCCTGTATGGGGCCAATAAATTCAGCCTGCCCCAGGACCGCACCTACTTTCGGCAGGTATTGAACACCGGGCAACCGGTACATTCCAGTTTTAAACATCAGGGCAAGGATTATGAAAAACATTATATTCCCCTGGACAACAACCGGGTACTGGCGGTGGTGGTAGACAAACAGCCCCAGCAAAAGCTGTTTGTCCGGATCAAGGGATTTTTGCTTTCAGTAACCGGGATAATTTATTTGCTGGTAATGCTTCAGCTTTATGGGCTCACTCGCCGTTACTGGTCCTTGCTGGTCATGGAGAAAGAACGGCTGCAGGTAGCTGAGGAGTTTAAAAGCCTGATTGGGGTTTTACCCAATGTCATCTTCAAACTAAAACGGGATGAAGCTGGTAACATCTACCCCACTTATAGTGAAGGTTCTACTGTCACTCAAGCGGGCATGGAAACGGCCAGGGTCAAAGGCCTAAAACTCGCCGATCATCTTGAGCCCAGGCTCTATTCCCGGATCAAGCCCTACCTGGATCAGGCCTTTGCCGGACAGGAAACGGAATTTCATATCGAATACCAGGGGAGGGTTTTTCACTGCCAGATTAAACCCATCTGGCGCGAAGGCCAGGTGGTGGAAATCGCCGGTTTTGCCACCGATGTCACGGAAAAATATCAGGCGGAGGAGAGAATCAAGTTTCTGGCCTTTTTCGACCAGGTTACCGGTTTGCCCAATCGGGCCCATCTAATGCAGCATCTGGAGACGGTGCTGGCCGATGGGCGTCAGGATGGCTTTACCGCTGTCTTGCTGATGGACCTGGACCGCTTCAAGGTGATTAATGACACTCTGGGTCATATCCGGGGGGATATGTTGCTGGTGGAGACGGCCAAACGCCTGCGCCGGGCCGTTGGCCCCGGCCATTTCCTGGCCCGCATGGGGGGAGATGAATTCATCCTGATTTTGCATCGTATCCCCAGCATCCGGGAAATCAAGCAGGTGGCCGAACGCATTATTGCCAGCTTTCAGGAGTCCTTTCAGATCGATAACCACCAGGTGTATATTACCACCAGTATCGGTATCAGTCTGAAACACATCCATGGGGACGATGCCGAAACCCTGCTGAAAAATGCGGACAGTGCCCTCTACCGGGCCAAAGCTAAAGGCAAAAACAACTACAAATTCTATGTTAAAAATGGACAAGCTGTGGAGCGTTTGCAGCTGGAAAATGATTTGCGCCAGGCCCTGGAACGGGGGGAATTTTTCCTGGTCTATCAGCCCAAGTTTTACGTTTGCGATGGCCGCCTGGGCGGGGTGGAGGCCCTGGTCCGCTGGCAGCACCCTCAGCGGGGTGTAGTAATGCCCGGGGAATTTATCGGGCTGGCGGAAGAAATGGGCTTGATCATTCCCCTGGGGGAATGGATTTTGCGCCAGGCTTTGCGCCAGCTCAAGGCCTGGGAAGAGGCGGGCTTGTCACCGGTCAAGGTTTCTGTCAACCTCTCCGGTGTCCAGTTTTACCAGAAGGACCTGGTGGTGCGGATTGCTGAGATTA
The DNA here is from genome assembly GCF_002049395.1 of Carboxydocella sp. JDF658. NCBI lineage: Bacteria > Bacillati > Bacillota > Clostridia > Eubacteriales > Clostridiales Family XVI. Incertae Sedis > Carboxydocella > Carboxydocella sp. JDF658. Next base: position 3,007 of record NZ_BDLR01000026.1, read on the forward strand.
TAAGAGAAGAGGGGGTAGATCCATCGTTGCTGATTCTGGAAATTACCGAAACGGTGTCCATGCAGAACCTGGATTATACCCTTTCTGTGCTGAAAAAATTGCGGGAACTGGGGGTCCAGATTTCCATCGATGATTTTGGCACCGGTTACTCGGCCCTCAATTACCTCAAACGGTTCCCGGTTGACTATCTCAAGGTGGACCGTTCCTTTGTCCTGGATATCGGACGGGATGCCAATGGGGAGGCGGTGATCAAGACCATCATTGCCCTGGCCCAGAATCTGGGCCTCAAGGTGGTGGCTGAAGGAGTAGAGACAGAAGAACAGGTCAGGTTCCTGCAGGCACTGGGGTGCCATTTGGCCCAGGGTTACTATTACAGTAAACCGCTGTTACCTGTGGAGCTGGCCGACCGGTATCTGGCTCAGCCTCTGTCCGTATAGGACAGGGGCTTGTTTTTTAACTTGCATCACAACACCGATAATGGTATGTTATAGAGTGACAGTAAAGGAGGTACATATCATGCTGGCTGAACGAATTGAGTGCCTCTTGCCCCGGGTGCAGAAACCGGCCCGCTATGTAGGCAATGAGGTCAACAGCATAAAAAAGGGCTGGCAACAGGTACAGGTAACCATGGCCTTTGCCTTTCCCGATGTTTATGAAGTGGGTATGTCCCATTTAGGCCTGCGCATCCTCTACCATGAGGTGAACAAGCGGCAGGATGCTCTAATGGAGAGGGTTTTTGCCCCCTGGACTGACCTGGAGGAATTGCTGCGCCAGGAAGGTTTGCCCCTCTTTAGCCTGGAGAGCCGCCGCCCCCTGGCTGATTTCGACCTGATCGGCTTTACCCTGCAGTATGAGCTGAGTTTCAGCAATATTCTCAACATGCTGGATTTGGCCCGGCTGCCTTTGTTTAGCCGGGAGCGGGGAGAGGAGCATCCCCTGATTCTGGCCGGGGGACCCTGTGCTTTTAACCCCGAGCCTCTGGCGGATTTCATCGATGCTTTTGTTATCGGTGAAGGGGAAGAAGTAATTCACGAAATTCTGGATGTGGTAAGGGACTGGAAGCAGGATGGCCGCCCCGGCGGGCGTCAGGAAGTGTTGCTGCGCCTGGCCCGGGTACCGGGGGTCTATGTGCCCGCTTTTTATACCGTCAACTACCGGGAAGATGGCAGCATTACCTCTATTGGTCCCAACCGGGAAGGAGTGCCGGCCCGGGTAACCCGGCGGCTGATCAGGGACCTGGACAGTCTGGATTTTCCCACTGCCCCCATCGTGCCCTTTCTGGAAACGGTGCATGATCGTATTATGCTGGAGGTACTCAGGGGCTGTACCCGCGGCTGCCGCTTCTGTCAGGCCGGGATGATTTACCGGCCGGTGCGGGAACGGAAGCCGGAGACTTTGCTGAGACAGGCCCGGGAGGCGGTACGTCACACCGGTTACAATGAAATTGCCCTCACGTCCCTCAGCACTGCCGATTATTCCTGTGTTGCCCCCTTGCTGGCTACCCTGATCAATGAACTGGGGGAAGAGGGAGTAGGGGTTTCGCTGCCCAGTTTGCGGGTGGATGCCTTTTCCGTAGATCTGGCCCAGCAAATCCAGCGGGTGCGCAAAACCGGCCTGACCTTTGCTCCCGAGGCTGGAACCCAGCGTATGCGGAATATCATCAACAAAGGGGTAACCGAAGCGGATCTGGAAGCGGCGGTCACTGCTGCCTTCCGGGCGGGCTGGAATCAGATCAAACTTTATTTCATGATCGGTCTGCCGGAGGAACGGGAAGAGGATGTGGCCGGAATCGCAGCCTTAGCTGCCAGAGTGGTGGAAATCGGGCGGCGGGAGAAAACGACCAGCCGCCAGGTCAAGGTGACGGTCAGTGTATCCTCCTTTGTGCCCAAGGCCCATACCCCTTTCCAGTGGGTGGGCCAGGACAGTATGGAAAACCTGCAGAAAAAGCAGGAATTGCTGAAAGAGCTGGTGAAAAAGAACAAAGCCATTACTCTCAACTACCATGATGCCCGTACCAGCCTCATTGAAGCGGCTTTTGCCCGCGGGGATCGGCGGCTGGGGGCTGTACTATATACTGCCTGGCAGCAAGGCTGCAAATTTGATGGCTGGAGTGAGCATTTCCGCTATGAGACCTGGCGGGAGGCTTTTGCAGCCCATGGTTTCACACCGGAAGACTTTGCCCGGCGCAGCTTCGGACGAGAGGAAATCCTGCCCTGGGAGCATATTAACAGCGGGGTCAGCAAGGACTTTCTCTGGCGGGAATATGAACAGGCCATACGGCAGGCAGTCACCCCTGATTGTCGCTGGTATGGCTGCAAGGGCTGCCGCCTTTGTCCTGACCTGGAAGTGGATAATCTGCTCCAGGGAGGTGAGCGGGCATGAAATATCGTTTGAAATGGCAACGGGGCTGGGAAGTGCGGTTTGTTTCCCACCTCGATCTGTTGCGTACCTGGGAGCGGTCCTTGCGCCGGGCCGGTTTACCCCTGGTTTTAACGGAAGGTTTTAATCCCCATCCCAAACTGGCTTTTGCCCATGCCCTGGCTGTGGGTATGACCAGTGAGGGAGAATATCTGGACCTGGAACTGAGGGAATACCTCCTGCCGGCTGAAGTGCAGGAGCGTCTCAATCAGGCCTTGCCCCGGGGCTTCCAGGTAGTAAAAATCCGCACTTTGCCGGAAGGGGCACCGGCCCTGATGAGTATCGTCAACCGGGCGGATTATCTGTTAGGCCTGCCCCTGCGGGAAGCGGTGGCCGATGTCAATGAGCAGCTGCAGGCCCTGCTGACAAAGCCTGCTCTGCCTTTGCTCAAACGCAGCAAGAGCGGGGAGAGGGAAGTGGATTTCCGCCCCCTCCTTTACCGGCTGGCCGGCAGCAGTGATGGCCCGATGGTGCATCTGCGCTGTCTGGTAGCAGCCGGCAGTGAGGCCAACGTGCGGCCTGAAGATATAGTGAAGCTGCTGGAAAAATATCTGAGCTGGCCGGTGGTGGAACACGGCTTGCTGATGCATCGCCTGGATTTGCTGGTGGCCAGGGGAGGCGAACTGTATAGCCCAATGGAAATCGTGCATAAGGGGTGAGCCCTTTGGGCAGAGAACTGGTTGTGAATGTTAGAGAGGAAGAGACCCGGGTTGCCATGCTGGAAGAAGGCCAGCTGGTGGAGGTACTGGTGGAGCGCTCCCAGGCCCAGCGCCTGGTGGGCAATATCTACCGGGGCCGGGTGGAAAATGTCCTGCCGGGGATGCAGGCCGCTTTTGTCAATATCGGCCTGGAGAAGAATGCCTTTCTCTATGTGGATGATGCCGTGCCCCAGCGGCTGCCAGAGGAGTTTCTGGGGGAGGAGGAAACCCCTTTACCACAGGAAAAGCGGCCCCGGGCCAATATTACCGATGTGGTCAAGGAAGGCCAGGAGTTGCTGGTGCAAATCACCAAGGAACCCCTGGGCACCAAAGGGGCTCGCATTACCACCCATATTACCCTGCCGGGCCGTTATCTGGTGCTGATGCCTACCGTGGACTATGTCGGGGTCAGCCGCCGCATTGAAGATGAAGAGGAAAGACAGCGTCTGCGGGAACTGGCGGAAAAGCTGCGGCCCCCTAAAATCGGGGTGATCGTACGAACGGTGGCAGAAGGTATGTCGGCCAGTGAGCTGCAGCAGGACCTGGAGATGCTGCTGAAACTGTGGAAGCGCATCCAGATGCGCAGCACTGGTGGGGGAGTGCCCAGTCTGGTGCACCGGGATTTGGATCTGGTGCAGCGCCTGGTTCGGGATTTGTTTACGGAAGAAATTGAACGGGTAATGATCGATCAGCGCCATGCCTATGAAAAGGTACTGGAACTGCTGGACCTGATGGCTCCTCAGTTGAAATACCGGGTGCAGCTGTTTGAGGGGGAAAACCTCTTCCAGCGCTTCAACCTGGAAGCCGAGCTGGAAAAGGCTTTAAAACGCCGGGTCTGGCTGAAAAGCGGCGGTTATCTGGTTATCGACCAGACCGAGGCTTTGACTGCCATCGATGTCAATACCGGTAAATATGTGGGTCAGAAGGACCTGGAGGAGACGGTGCTGCATACCAATCTGGAGGCGGCCCGGGAAATAGTGCGCCAGATGCGCCTGCGCAATCTGGGCGGCATTATTATTATTGATTTTATCGATATGGCGACCGAGGAGCACCGGCAACAGGTGCTGGCAGTGCTGGAGGAGGAAATCAGGAAGGATCGGACTAAAACCCATGTGCTGGGTATTACCCAGCTGGGTCTGGTGGAAATCACCCGCAAGAAAACCCGCTCCGGCCTGGAAAGCCTCTTGATGCGCCCCTGTCCCTACTGTGAAGGCCGGGGTCTGGTGCTCTCCGAGGAGACGGTCGCCATCAAGGTCAGACAGGCCCTCTATGAGCTCTGCAGCCGCACCCTGGGCGAGGCCATTCTGGTAGAAGTCCATCCAGCGGTGGCTGCCTTGCTCATCGGCAGTGGTGGCAGCGGCCTGAGAGAGCTGGAAAGCCGCACCCGCCGGGAGATTTTGATTCGGGGTAATCAGGAGTTACATCTGGAGCAATTTAACCTGCGGGCCCTGTCATCCCGGGCTGAACTGGAAAACAATATTCCTGTCAAATTGGGACAGGTGCTGCAACTCAAGGTGGAAGAGCCCCACACCGGCAATCCTCGGGATGGGATTGCCCGCTATCATGGTTTTGTCATCAATATCGATGGCGGTGGGGCTTTTATTGGGGAAAAGCTGCAGGTTGAAGTGACCCGGGTGCAGAAAACTTCTGCCCGGGCCCGGATTTTGCGGATTGTTACTTGACATTTCTGTCCTTTTCCGGTAGAATAATTGAGTGTTCACAACCGCACGAAAGGGGCCGGAAAATGGCCGACAGGCCTGCCTGCTTTTGGCGAGTCTGGAATAGGGAGGTGCAAGCATGTACGCAATTATCCAAACTGGCGGTAAGCAGTACCGGGTACAGGAAGGCGATGTACTGCGGGTTGAAAAGCTGAATGCAGAAGTTGGCGCTACTGTGGAACTGGACCAGGTTCTGGCTGTAGCAAAGGATGGCCAGCTGGTAGTGGGCAATCCTACCGTACCGGGGGCCAAGGCTGTACTGAAAGTGCTGGAACACGGCAAAGGCAAGAAGATCATTGTCTTCAAGTACAAGCCCAAGAAAAACTATCGCCGTAAGCAGGGTCATCGTCAACCCTACACCAAGGTTGTAGTGGAAAAGATTATGGCCTAACTATGATTACCATCGAAATTTTCCGGACCGGTACAGGGGAAATCAAGGCTTACCGTTTCAGCGGACATGCTGGTGCGCGCCGTCCCGGGGAGACTTATGACTTCCTCTGCGGAGTGGTTTCCATGCTGGCTCTGGCTATCACCAACGGACTAACCGAGGTGGCAGGCGTTGAGCCCCGGGAACTGACGGTGGCTGATGGTTACCTGTACTGTGTGTTACCCGATAATCTGGCGGCTGACCGGCGCCTCCAGGCCCGAGTTTTGACAGAAACGCTGGCACTAAACGCTGAACAGCTGTCAGCCGACCACCCCGAACATGTAACTGTGATCAAGAGGAGGTGGACCTGATGTTAAAGCTGAATCTGCAGAACCTGCAACTGTTCGCTCAGAAAAAAGGGGTAGGTTCTTCCAAGAACGGCCGGGACTCTGAAGCCAAGCGGCTGGGGGTCAAGCGGCATGATGGCCAGGTTGTACTGGCCGGCAATATCCTGGTGCGCCAGCGGGGAACCAAGATTCACCCTGGCCGCAATGTCGGTATCGGCAAGGATGATACCCTGTTCGCCCTGATCGACGGGGTTGTGCGCTTTGAAAGAAAAGGTCGCGACAAGAAACAGGTCAGCGTATATCCTGTGGAAGCGGCTCTGTAAGATTTACCCCAGCCAGCCTCTGGCTGGGGTCTTTATCTTTGCGGGGGAAGGTGAGGGAGTCATGGGGGAACGCTGGCTGCAGCAATTGAACCGGCGCCGACATGACCTGTTCAATTATTTGCAGATGCTCAGTGGCTACCTGCAAATGGGGGATCTGGAGGCAGTGCGACGGCAGCTGTCAAATCTACAGCGGACTCTGGAGGAAGAAAGCCATCTCTGCCGTCTGGGCCAGCCAGACCTGGTGCTGGCCTTGCTGGAGCTGAAGCAGTGGGCCCAGGCTCAGGAGCATGAGCTGGAAATAGTCTGTGCAGGGCAGCCGCAGCCCCGGGCAGCCCTGGCTCTGGTTGCCTTTCTGGAGGGTTTGTGCCAGCAGGGGCGGCTGCCAACAGGGGAAGACAGCATGCTTTTCCTGCAAGCATCCGGGCCCGGTCTGCGCCTCAGCTGGCAACCAGCCCCGGTGGGAATGGAAACGGGGCTGGCAGGGGCATATTACATAGCAGAGGATGGAGCCCTAATCTGGGAATATCCAGGGAGGGATAAAAGTGTTTCTGGATAAAGCAAGAATCTACGTCAAAGGTGGCGATGGCGGCAATGGGGCTGTTGCCTACCGGCGGG
>NZ_BDLR01000027.1:0-3880 GCF_002049395.1 Carboxydocella sp. JDF658
GCACCGGCTGGCAGAATTGCTGCCTGTTTATTACCAGGTGCGGGGCTGGGATGAAAACGGAGTGCCAACAGCGGCCAGGAGACAGGAACTGGGGTTATAAGAAGAAAAGGAGGGCTTCCTGGACCGGGAAGTCCTCCTTTGACAATAATTCGCAAAGGTGGGTGAAAAGAGGATGAGTGAGCAATGGCGGCGCTTTATAGCTGGTGAGAATACAGTGAGTGGAGTAGAACCGATTATCCTGCGTTCCTGGCAGAGGAGCAGAGAAAGAAGAGTAAACTACCGACTGGTAAAGGATACTGATATACTCCCGGCGCCGCTTTTGCGTGAGCGTTGTCAAGCTCAGGAGAGTTTAGTTCAAGCTGCAGAACAGGTACTTCCGTATATTTATCGTTTGCTGCAGGGTCAGAATTATATGGTCATTTTGTGTGATTTCGAAGGCTATATCTTGAAAGTAGTCGGAGACCCGCCTTTTCTGACCAGAGCACAACAAGTACAGTTATCACCGGGAGCCAACTGGCGAGAAGACGTAAGGGGTACAAATGCCATTGGTACGTCAATTTCCGAAGGTACGGCAGTAAAAGTATTAGGCTGGGAGCATTATGTTCAGGAGAACCATTTTTTATCCTGCTGGGCTGCTCCTGTACGTAATCCCCAGGGGAAAATCGTAGGGGTTCTGGATATATCCGGAGAAAGTGGACAGAGAAATAGTCGTTTTCTGGAAATAGCCTTGATTGGCGCTAAAATGATCGAACAAAACCTGCTTCTTGCTGAATTGCAAAAAGAAGCTGCTATAAGTCAGCGAGGATTGCAGCTGGCGGGAGCTATGCTGCGGCAAGGATTTATTGTAATAGACAACAAAGGGGTAATCAAGGAAATTAACCAGCAGGGTGCGCAGCTCCTGGGTAAAAGACGAGAGGAAATAATTGGTAACACGGTAGGAGATGTTTTTGATAATACCAAAAGTATCCTGTTCAGCCACAAGAGATTAGACCTGCAGTTTGAAGACAATGCTGGCAAGGAAATTGATTCCCGTCTGATACGAGTTACTTCCCCTGAAGGTCGTTTGCTCGGTAGCGTTGGGGTTTTAAACCTGACCAGGGCAAATGTCGATCCCACAGAGTCCAGCTGCTGGGTTGGGAACTGTGCCAAATCGAAACAGGTGCTGGATATAGCGGCTAGAGCGGCTGCGGTCAATGTTTCTGTATTGCTTCAGGGGGAAAGTGGTACAGGTAAAGAAGTGATAGCCCGATATATTCATCAGCTGAGTGACCGCCGGGAAGGACCGTTTGTAGCCTTAAATTGTGCAGCATTGCCTCCTAATTTGATTGAAAGTGAGCTTTTCGGCTATGCTGAAGGCGCTTTTACCGGTGCCAAAAAAGGTGGACAACCGGGCAAATTTGAACTGGCTGATGGCGGAACGATTTTTCTTGATGAAATTGGGGATATGCCTGCCAATGTACAGGTGGCTCTGTTAAGATTGCTGCAGGAAAGGGAAGTTTGTCGCATCGGTGATCACAAGGTCAGGAAAATTAATGTGAGGGTAATTGCGGCAACCCATAAAGATTTAGAAAAACTGGTTAAAACTGGCTTGTTTCGCCTGGATCTGTATTATCGTTTAAAAGTGGTTACCATTAACCTGCCGCCACTACGGGAGCGAATAGAGGACATCTATGACCTGGTACCCTATTTTGTTTCTAAAGCTTGCCAGAATATGGGTAAACCTTTGCTGGAAGTGGACCGGGAAATATATCCTTATTTACTTGCTTACCATTGGCCCGGAAATGTGCGGGAATTGGAAAATATTATAACTGGCATGGTTGCTTTAGCCGGTGGACCTCAAATCACGGTAGCGGATTTGCCTCCCGAACTGCGGCAAAATCTATTTTGTAGCACAAAAGTCGAGGAAGGAGCGTTATTGGAAGAAAAAACCAGGCTGGCTATTATCGAGGCATTACAAAAAACCAAAGGGAAAATTGCTCCGGCTGCCAGGCTGCTGGGAATGGGCAGAACTACCCTGTATCGAAAACTGAAGGAATACAATTTGCTTAAATGAACAAAGTGTACCGGCACGAACTGTTTTATTGTGGAACAGTTCGTTTTTTTTTCGGTTCAGCAAAGCCGTTAATTCAGGTTGATGGATTTTTCTGAAAATTGGCATGAATTTTGCAAAAGATGATTAATGCCAACACAACCAGTAAAAGATTATAGTAGGAAGGAGGAATGAAAGATGTCAGTTGTTCATCAGGTTTATGGTTATTTTATGCCTACGGTTAATTTAATGGGGGCCGGGGCTGCTCAGAAAGTGGGTGAACAGGCAAAGCTTCTGGGGGGTAAAAAAGTCTTACTGGTTACTGATGCTTATTTGAACCAGATAGGCATGGCCAAAGAGATCAGTGACATTATTGAAAAGGAAGGCATTAAAGTAGTAATTTATCCGGGGGCAGAACCGAATCCGACTGATAAAAATGTTCATGATGGGGTTGACCTCTTCAAAAAAGAAGGCTGTGACCTGATTGTTTCCCTGGGTGGAGGTTCAAGTCATGACTGTGCCAAAGGGATTGGTATTGTAGCTGCTAATGGCGGGAACATCCGTGACTATGAAGGTGTGGATAAATCCACCAAACCGATGATTCCCTTGATTGCAGTCAACACAACAGCTGGTACTGCCAGTGAAATGACCCGTTTTTGTATCATCACTGATACGGACCGTCATGTAAAAATGGCTATCGTTGACTGGCGTTGTACTCCGAATGTTGCCATTAACGACCCGTTGCTGATGATGAAAAAGCCACCGGCATTGACCGCAGCTACTGGTATGGATGCCTTGACTCATGCGGTGGAAGCCTATGTATCCACGGCGGCTACTCCGGTAACCGATTCAGCTGCCCTGATGGCCATCAAATTGATTAGCCAGTATTTGCGGCGGGCAGTAGCAAATGGTGATGACTTTGAGGCCCGGGATAAAATGGCTTATGCTGAGTTTTTGGCTGGTATGGCGTTTAATAACGCCAGCCTCGGTTATGTTCATGCGATGGCTCACCAGCTGGGTGGTTTTTATAACCTGCCCCACGGGGTTTGCAATGCTATCCTCTTGCCTCATGTAGAACGGTTCAACCTGATCGCCAATCCGCAGCGGTTTGCTGATATTGCTGAAGCAATGGGAGAAAACATTGTCGGCCTTTCTGTGCGCGCTGCGGCTGACAAGGCGCTGGAGGCAATTGTGCAATTGTCCCAGGATATTGGGATTCCGCGGGGGCTGACTGAACTGGGAGTAAAAGAAGAAGATATTCCTGTCATGGCTCAAAATGCTATGAAAGATGCCTGTAGTTTAACCAACCCACGGAAGGCTACCCTGGAGGATGTAATTCAAATTTATAAAAATGCTTTGTAACAAGATATGAAGAAAGAGGTGTTTGCACAGTGTTCAATGCTTATTCGGGTAAAATTCTGCGCATCAATTTAACTACCGGTTCTATCACCACCGAAGCCCTGCCGGTGGAGAAAGCCAGAGCCTTTCTCGGCGGCCGGGGCCTGGGGGGCCGCATGCTGGCCGAGGAAATTCCGGCTGGTATCGATCCTTTGAGTGAAGCTAACAAAATCTTTTTCATTACCGGTCCGCTTACCGGTACTTCCGCTCCGACTTCCGGACGTTACATGGTAGTTACCAAATCCCCCCTCAACAATACCATTGCCTCTTCCAACTCCGGAGGTTTCTGGGGCGCAGAACTGAAATTCGCTGGCTATGACATGGTGATTGTAGAAGGGAAAGCAGCCAAACCCGTATATATCTACATCAAGGATGACCAGGTGGAAATCCGCCCTGCCGACAAGTACTGGGGCAAACTGGTCAGTGAAACCACTGACGGACTTCTGGCTGAGG